>JAPYUD010000199.1:0-6475 GCA_029936215.1 Pirellulaceae bacterium
TCCATGTCCCGCCCGCCGCCAGGAAAAACAGCAGCAGAGTCACCATGGCACTGAGTGCGGCCACTGCCGGTTTCCTTTTGCACCAGCGCAGGCCTCGCTGGAGAGAGCTGATGGGCCTGGCCTGGATCGGTTTGCCGTCGAGCCAGCTGCCCAGGTCATCCGCCAGCAGGGAGGCATCGGCGTATCTCCTTGCTGGGTCCTTCTGGAGGCACTTGAGTGTGATTGTCTCCAGGTCCTGGGGAATCGAACTGTCAAGCGTGCGAGGCGAGGGGGCCTCTTCATGGATCACCTGGTGGAGCAGCATCCGGGTGACACCGCGGAAGGGGGGGGCGCCGGAGATAAGCTCATATAGGAGTACCCCGAGCGAATAGACATCTGCCCTGCGGTCAACGTGGTGGGCCTCGCCCCGGGCTTGTTCGGGGGACATGTAAGCTGGCGTGCCGACGATTTTTCCATCAATGGTGATGGTGATTTCACCGGACTCTCGCTTGGCGAGTCCAAAGTCCATCACCCTCGGCTCGTTGTTTAAAGTGATCATGACGTTGGAGGGTTTCAGATCACGGTGGATGACGCCATTTTCGTGAGCATGGTGGAGTGCCCCGGCGATGGTGACACAGATTGCTGCCGACTCCTGGAAGGAAAAGGGGCTGGCAGACAGGTGCTCGGCCAGCGTCGCCCCCTCGATGAAATCACTGACAATAAAGAGCTGGTCCTCGTGAGACCCCACCTCGTGTACGGTGACAATATTGGGGTGGTCGAGCTGGGCGTTTGATCGCGCCTCCCTGAGGAACTGTTCCCGGTTGCCAGTACTGAAAAAATGCTGGCGGGGAATCTTCACCGCCACGATTCGATCCAGCTGGCTGTCCCGTGCTTTCCAGACCGCCCCAAATGCTCCCCGTCCGACTTCCTCGATCAGCTCAAAACGACCGATCCGATCCAGGCTGGCCCTGTCTACCGGCAAGGTGTCTTTATCCCGTTCGTCTACCTCGACCAGGGCAAACTGGCTGCCGCAGTCCGGGCAGTCAATGCTCTGGTGATCCGAGTCATCGAGTAGCTCGATCGGGTTTCGGCAATGGGGACAGCGGATATGCATGGCAGGTGCGAGAGAGGTGTCAGCGGGAAAGCACCATTATCCCACGGGGGAGGGAAGCGTGCTACCTTTGCCATGGCCGGCATACTAGAATCCAGCGAGAAGAAGGGTTTCTTGAAGGAGAATCATCATGTTCCGAACGGTTTTTCTGGTCGTGCTGGCAAGCCAATTGGCCCTGGCAGGTGTTTCGCTCGATGCCCAGGACGTGCGAACCGGGATCGTGATCGGTGAATCGCTCAAGGACAATAAATCGCCTCAACCGGGAGTGTTGAACTCGCCTTTCGGGGTCGACTTCGACGCGGCGGGAAACATGTACATCGCCGAGCTGGAGGGGGGGCGGGTCCACAAGCGGGACCCGCGTGGAAATCTCACCCGGATCGCCGGGGATGGCAGCAGAAGTTACACCGGCGATGGCGGCCCGGCAGTAAAGGCGACGTTCGATGGAATGCACAATATCGCCGTGACCCCCTCCGGAGATGCCTATATCTCGGACGCCTGGAATCACTGCGTCCGCAAGATCGATGGCCGGACCGGGATCATCTCCACCATTGCCGGGACAGGCGAAGCAGGATTTACAGGGGATGGTGGGCCCGCCACGAAGGCGAGCTTCAATTACGTGATGTGTGTCTCGTTGAATCCCGCCAATGACAAGTTGTACGTGGCGGACCTCAAGAACCTGCGGATTCGGGTGATTGACCTGGTAAGCGGCATTGTCAGCACCGTGGCCGGCAATGGAAAAAAGGGGAAGCCTGCTGATGGGGATGTCGCCACGCGGGCACCGCTGGTGGATCCGAGAGCCGTTGCCGTCGACGCGAAAGATAATATCTACGTGCTCGAGCGCGGCGGGCATGCGCTCCGCGTTGTTTCACCGAAAGGCATTATCAAGACCGTGGTGGGAACCGGCATGGCGGGTGATGCGGTAGGTGCTGCCCTGCAGACGCAGCTTCGCTCACCCAAGCACATTGGAATTGATAACAAGGATAACGTGCTGATCGCGGATGAAGCGAACCAGCGGATCCTGCGTTATGAACCGGCCCGGGAGATGGTGACGCCGATCCTGGGCAAGGGAGTGGGGAAACCCAATCGCGGACTGAGTAAACCGCATGGCGTTTATTTCCACACCGATGGGACGATTTACGTGGTGGATACCGGTCACCACCGCATTCTCCGCGTCACCGGTCGCTAGATCCATCGCCTGCCACGCCCCGTGGGTTCTTGAGGTAATAGAGGAAGCCGTCCTCCGCCCCCACCAGCAGGTCGGGCACGCTGTTCGCGTCCAGATCGATCAGCGTCGGGCTGGAGGTGTGCCCGGCGATCGGTCGCTGGCCAAGGGGGCCGCGGTTGACGAGCAGGTGCTTGCCATCCTTCTCTCCCATGTTCTCAAGTAGGTCGGCGTTGCTGCTATTGACGATCAGGTCCAGGTCCCCATCGCCATCCCAGTCACTCACCGCCAATTTGCGCCGCCCACTTCGTCCGGCGAGCCCGGGGTTG
The DNA here is from genome assembly GCA_029936215.1 of Pirellulaceae bacterium. Classification (GTDB taxonomy): domain Bacteria; phylum Planctomycetota; class Planctomycetia; order Pirellulales; family Pirellulaceae; genus SAT2750. The sequence goes on from JAPYUD010000199.1 coordinate 2,582, forward strand.
AGTTGGATTGGTTCCCCAGCCTCGTCGACGAAGATCCTCTGCGGGGGCATCAGTACCAGGCCGGTCGAAGTATCCTGTCGCGGCCAGAGGCAGAGGTAGCCCTCGTGGTCAAGCATCACCAGGTCGTTAAGGCCATCGCGATTGAAGTCAACCATTACCGGGGTGGTCCGCCACTGCGTGACAAGTTCCTTTCCAACTGGTTTCCACCAGTTCCAGGCGGGGCGGGGTGTTTCCGCTGGCCAGGCAACCTTGATGGGCTGGGCGGCAGCAAGCCGGGGGCGAGTGCGGGTGCCGATGTTCTGGTACCAGATGACACGACCCCAGATGGAGTTTACGACCAGGTCGGGAAGTCCATCATGATCCCAGTCACCGGCGGTAAGCGTGGTGTAACCCCACTTTGCCTCGCACGGTCCCTGGATCGATCCATTGGGTCCGGCCATGATCTGTATCGGTCTGCCACGTGCCTCCAGCAGGCGGGGCGCCGACCATCGTGGCGGAAACACTCCGGCCCCGGAAAGGTTCTCAATGAACGCCACTTGGCCGGCCGTGTTGCCGCAGAGGATGTCGTCATCTCCATCCCCGTCCCAGTCAAAACCAACCGGAGTAGCCAGGGCGCCGAACTTGACCTCGTCGGCACGCTGCTGGAAATAGACTGGGGGAAGGAAACGTGGGAGGCCATTTACGATCCGGCCACTATGTTCCACCAGTGCCACGCGGCCATCCTCGTCCCCCACCACCAGGTCGACGTCCCCGTCGCGATCCCAGTCGACGGCGGATGGAACAATCATCTGCAGCTGCATTGCCAGCGGACGACCGCGCCAGGTCAGTCGCTGCCCGGCAGCGTACCGGGGCTCCTGTCGGCTGCCGGTGTTCTGGAAGTAGGTAAACTCGTCAAGGAATTCCCCACAGACCAGGTCCAGGTCCCCATCGCCGTCGAAATCGGCAAAATTCGGGGCCGGCTTGCCGAAAACGTCGATTGGCCTGCCCCCAGCGTGGAGAAGTGAGGGGGTCTGCCAGGTTCCCGCTTCGCTGCCTGCGCGGATCACGTAGACCCAGCCGTGCAGGGGGCCGTTGGTCCACGTTCCCTCGGTATTGTAGGCATCGTCCCAGCCGTAGTCGGTCCACTCCCCTACCCCGACGACCAGTTCCAGGGTATCGTCCCCGTCGAAGTCGACCAGGCTCCACTGGTTGGTTCGGATCTTGCGGTCACTGCCGAGAAGGTTGGTGCCAGGATAGATCGATGTGAGTTGGCGAAACTGGTTAGTTTGCCAGTCGACGAACTCGCGTCCGGGGACCATGATCCGCGGGCCGGCCGGGAGATGGCTGATGGTGATATTTCGCTGTCCTGCGGCAATGCGTTTGCCAGGCAGGAAGACCGGCTGCCTGGTGTTGCCGTCCGGGTTCTCAAAGAAATAGATCCCGTTGGCGGGCTTGTCCGGGCAGGAAACCAGGAGGTCCAGGTCCCCGTCCTTGTCGTAATCAACCGGCATCGGCCATGCCCAGAGTCCGACTCCCAGGTCAACAACCAGGCCCGGGTTGTTGTATCGAAGCCGCTCGAGATCCTCTGCCTGCAGCGAGAGTGTCCCAAGGGAGGTAAGCAGGATAAGAAGGAGTCGCTGCACGGTGGGTTCCTGTTCAGGGGTTGGGTTAGTGGTTGATCGTGCAGCTGGGGAGGGCCTTCTGTAGCTGCCCGACGCCCTCGTTGCTGACCGCTGCAAACTCAAGGTCTAGCTCGGTGAGGGTTGTGAGCGGTTCCAGATGGGCGAGGCCCTCGTCAGTGATCTCGGTGCCGCGAAGGACAAGTGTCCTGATGTTACTGAGCCCGGCAAGGTGGGCAAGGCCGGCATCGGTGATCTCGGTATATTCGAGGTTGAGCATGAGGAGGGTTTTCATCGCACCGACCTGCTCGAGCACCTCGTCGACGATCAGGGGGCCACTTGCAGTGAGCGAGAGAACGTTCCCCTCGTCGTCCGTTTCCAGCACCGCATCAAGCCGTTTGAGTGCAGTCACCGGGTCCAGTTCTGGCCTCGCTGCTGGCTGCGGGGCAACGGGCGAAACCTCCGAGGTTGCCGAAGGGTCAGGGTTGGCGGCCGGCAGTGTGTTTGGCGGATTCTCCGGCGCCGTACAGCCTGCGACCAGGATGGCGAGCAGCGTGGTGTGGAGGAGTTTCATGTTCGCCCTGCTAACAAAAGACTGGCGACTTGTAGGACTTTTTGATCAGTTTCTTGAGCGTGGGAATATGGATATCCTTCATCTTCTTTATCTGCAGGCAGGTTTTCCCCGATAATTTATGCGTGCCCAGTTTCTCCAGCAGGTCGGTCTGTTCGCCGAGCGAGCAGTAAAGGTAGAGGGTCAGGTTGGCTTTGCGGGGTGAAAATGCCACGCGGGGCCAGTCCCCCTCGGAACTCTTGCCCTTGTAGTGAATCGTGCCAAAACCGACGATCGCCGTTCCCCACATGGCAGCCGGTTCTCCGGTCACCTTTTTCATCAGTTCCCGCACGGCCAGGCAATCGGCGCGTTTTTGATCGTCGGTGACGCTCTTGAGGAACTTCCCGACATTCGCATCGTTTTTTTGCGTTTTCAGTTCGGCCATGACTTTTGCCCTTTGAAGACGGTACGTTCACATTATGGCATCCAGCGTCGAAGACCTCCACAGGTTGGCACCCGAGTGGGTAACAGCTGTCTAAACTTGACCATTCTCAGGCCAGGCAAGAGAATACACCTAAACGGATCTTCTTCGTGAGGAGGGTGGATTGATGAGTATCTGTCGAGCAATTGCCTGCCTGGCCCTGTCGTTTGGGTTCCTGGGCCTGAATCCGTTGGTCATGTCGACGCCCACAGCCAATGGCGTGCGGGACGTTGCCTACGGCATGAAGAACATCACGGTGTATGCCAGGAATGCGGCCTCGGCACTGGCCAAGGCACAGGCCAAGAATCCCGACTGGGTTGTGGTCTCGGTCAAGAAGGTTGCCAAGGATCCCAAGAGCATGGCTTACCGCGTGGTGCTGAAGAAGAAGTAGCGTGGCGTTAGCGGAGAATGATTGCCATGCTCGAGGCGGGGAGTCGCTGAAAATGTCATTCGGCGCACAATCTGGTCCGTCCTTCGGTCGATGATAGAAATATGACCTCCGCAACTGCCAGACAGGACGATTTGCCCGTTCAACAGAACTGGGTCCTGGGTCCGGCCCAGGACTGGCTGCTGATCATCGGGGCCCCCGTGCTGGGGGTGCTGTTCACGGTTTTTCTCTTCCAGCAGGCAGGCCTGCGTGGCGTCTTGCTCGCCGTTTCGATCTACAACATTGCCCACCATTTCCCCACTTTCGTCCGGATCTACGGGGACAGGCGACTGATGGAGCGATTCAGGTGGTCCCTGCTGCTCGGGCCAGTGATTCCACTGGCGCTGGCAATGGGGACCGTCGTTTTCGTGATCCAGAGTGGTTTGCCGATCTCCTTCATCTACCATCTTCTGATCGTGTTGATCCTCTGGGCACCGTGGCACCTGTTGATGCAGCACTACGGGTTTGTCCGCATCTACGACCGTCACAACAAGGCTCCCCGCCGGATTGCCGCACGCATGGACCTCTGGGTCTGCTGGTCCTGGTTCGCCTACCTGCTGGTCGCCTCGCTCGACTGGCTGCCGAATATTCTTTACGAGGCGTACTACAACCAGGGACTCAGTATTGTCTTCGCCTTGCATGAGAACGTCTTTCCCATCCTGCAGAATGTCCTGCTGGCAGCGGCACTGTCGATGACGGTGGTCTACCTGGGTTACATCGCCTGGTGTTACCGCAAGGGGTTTTTTATCAGTTGGGCCAAGATCCTCTTGTCCGCAGTAACCCTTTTTTGTCTCTATGCTGCCTTCCTGCCAGGGGGACTGGTGAGCCGGTACGTGGC
>JAPYUD010000640.1:0-1374 GCA_029936215.1 Pirellulaceae bacterium
GAGCAGGATCCCGGGAAGAGCGCGAAGCAGTTGCCTGTGGTGCTGGATCACTCGTGATGGCCCTCACACTTCGGATCGTGCCAGGCGGAGACCAGCTGTTTATTTTGCAGACCGCCGGGCGACTCGTTGCTGGGCCCGCAGTTGCTGGACAAGCTGGTCACGGGCCTCTATCTGTTCCATGCCGACTGCCGGTTCTGCCAGGGCACTTTCGAGCTGCCCTTCGGCTGCTGCGGCATCCAGTTGTTCCACCGGGATCGCCCGGCCGGTGAGGACCGATACCGTGTTGTCGGCGACCTGGATGAATCCACCTTCCAGGAAAAAACGTTCGAGCTGGTCTCCCGTGCGCAAACGCAATTCCCCGGCGCCGAGCCGTCCGATCATCGCCGCGTGGTTGGGCAGGATGCCCCTCTCTCCATCAATAAGAGGTACCACGACCGATTCAACGACGGCTTCGACCGCGGTCTCCTCGGGGGTCACAACAATGCAATTTATCTCGCTCATTACTTAAGCATCCTCCGCCATCGACTTTGCCTGTTCCTCTGCCTGCTCGATGGCACCGACGTACATGAACGCCTGCTCGGGCAGGTGATCCCACTTGCCATCACAGAGTTCTTCAAAGCTGCGGATGGTATCTTCCAGCGGTGTGATTTCCCCGGGTTTGCCTGTGAATACCTCGGCAACCAGGAAGGGCTGTGAGAGAAATCGCTCGATGCGGCGTGCCCGGTGGACAATCAGCTTGTCCTCCTCGCTCAGTTCATCCACGCCGAGGATGGCGATAATGTCCTGGAGTTCGCGGTAACGCTGTAGCGTTGTCTGCACGCGGCGGGCAATCGCGTAATGACGATCCCCGACATACTGCGGATCGAGAATTCGGCTGGAGGAGGCGAGCGGGTCGACCGCCGGGTAGATACCCTTTTCAGTGATCGATCGCTCCAGGTAGAGGAAGGCGTCGAGCTGGCCGAAGGCAGTTGCCGGGGCCGGGTCGGTGGGATCGTCCGCTGGCACGTAGACCGCCTGGACCGAGGTGATCGCCCCACTATTGGTCGAGGCAATACGTTCCTGCAGGGCACCCATCTCGGTAGCCAGTGTTGGCTGGTAACCGACTGCCGAGGGCATCCGGCCCAAAAGCGCTGAGACTTCACTTCCTGCCTGCGAGAAGCGGAAGATGTTGTCCACGAACAGCAGCGTGTCGGCTCCATCGGAATGATCACGAAAGTACTCGGCCATCGTCAGGGCCGAAAGGGCAACTCGCAATCTCGCCCCGGGAGGCTCGTTCATTTGTCCGAAGACCATGCAGGTCGTGTCGATGACACTTGCCCCTTCTTTCCCGATCTTTGTTTCCTGCATTTCCAGCCAGAGGTCTGTTCCTTCACG
>JAPYUD010000200.1:0-6157 GCA_029936215.1 Pirellulaceae bacterium
GTTTCCTTGGTGGGCAGGGTTTATGACCGCACCGTGTTGTAACCCACCGGCTCGTGGACAATCAACCTGCTGCCTTTGAGCTCTCCCTGTCACACTTTGTGGTGCAGGTGACAAGAGGTTAGTAGCAGCGGGTTATTTGAGACAGCGTGCCATTTTTTTTACAGGCACGGCCGGTCTCGAAGAGAGCTCCACGTTATCCGCTGCAAGAAATGGAGCAGAAAAGAGTGCTTCCTTCGCGCCGTCCTCGTGCCGCAAGGCGCAAGGGCGGCTTTTTCATTTTTCTGCATATTTTTTAGCGAAACAGGGGGTTCCAAAAGGGGTTCAAGTCATATTACCCCAGAACACGAAAATTGGGATAATAGTCACCCAGGCCAGGGTTGATAACCTCTTGGAGTCTCCCCTGCTGAACGATTTTCGACGTCATTGACCTTGGAGCACACAACAATGCCCGATTCGACACCGGACGTATGGGAACAGCTGAAAGGCTCGCTGGGAGATCTGAGAGACTCCTTTACCTTTTCACAGGATAGCTCGGTACTGGCGATGGTGGTCTACCTGCTGATGGGTGGCCTGCTGGCACTCTATATCCGCTTCCTGTATCGCCGCTGCAACGCATCGGTCTCCGATTCCGACTCGGTGGCGAGGATCTTCCCACTGCTCACGATGGTGACGATTGGCGTGATCGCGGTTGTCAAATCGTCACTGGCACTCTCACTGGGCCTGGTCGGTGCACTCTCGATTGTCCGCTTTCGAGCCGCCATCAAGGATCCCGAGGAACTGGTCTACCTGTTCCTCTGTATCGGTGTTGGCCTGGCACTTGGCGCCGAGCAGCCGCTGCTGGCCATCGCCCTGGTGGTACTGACAACCCTGTTCGTACTGGGAATTCACTTGACCACGGGAAAGAGCCGCCGCCAGAGCCTGCTGTTGACCATCAGCGGCGATTCGAAGCGTCATTTTGGCGACGATGAATCGGGCGTGATGCCGGTCGTCGAGGAGCTGGTCGGTCGCTACACCCTGCAGCGGTTTGATCTTGAGCAGGACCGGGGTCAGGTCCGCATCGTGCTCAACCAGAAAGGGGGCCAGGAAACGACCGCATTGATTTCCCGGCTACGGGAGCGGCTCCCCGAGTGTGAGTTCAGCTATGTCAACCTGGAATCCACGTTGTAGATGCGAGTCTCGTAATGATCACTGATCAGGAAATCCGGGAAAGTACGTTCCAGGTTGCCGGCGAGGATGTGACTCGCCAGGACCTTGCTTTTCGCCGGGAGGTCAAGTATGTCCTTCCGAATGCGGATGTTGGCAAGTTCCGTCGGTTGCTCGAATCGAATGGCCGGCGACTGGTCCATAACAAACCTGTTTCAGCGGTCCGCAGTATTTACTTCGATGATGTCTCTCTGTCAGACTGCCAGGCGAACCTGGACGGAATTCGCCAGCGGAGGAAAGTCCGCTTGCGGTGGTACGACTCGCTTACCCCGAGCGATCTGCTGTTCTTCGAGATCAAGTGGCGAGACAACCGGGTCACGGGAAAACACCGCCTGGAGCTGCGTAGCCGTCAGGACGTCAGCGATTTAACCTACCGGCAGATTGTTGACGAGCTGGTTGATGCCCTGCCGCCGCAACACGTTGGTGATCTGCTCAAACGGAGCGAGCCGATCGTGATCGTGGAGTACAAGCGTGAACACTTTGCCTCCCCTGACGGCACCCTGCGGATGACGCTGGACTATGACCTGGCCTTTTATGACCAGACCGGTAAGCAGCACATCTCCACGTCCTTCCCTCACCGCATGCCGGAGATGTTCGTGCTGGAAGCGAAAGGCCCGCAAGGCGAGCAGGAGGAAATCAAGGAGCTGCTTTATCCCTTTCGCCCACGGATGGGATCCTGTTCAAAATATGTCCATGGCTGCCAGCAGATAGGACTCGTTCCGTCGCGGAATTACCACTGATCCAGGAGACATTTTTCGAGACTTCCCCATGTCCCTTCCATCCTCACAAGACCCGCACACGAGGCTCACCAGGGCATCCCGGTTACTGGGTAACGTGTTTCATTTCATCGTTCCCCTCTGCCTGGTGCTGGGGCTTTGCCTTCTGGCGCTGATGGCAATTGCAGCTCTGGATAAGCAGCAGCAGGTCACCGAGCAGGCCGCGGTAAATCTTTTCCCCACCGCCTCGGTCCTGGATGTCCAGATCACGGTCGACGAGCAGGACTGGGACACGATTCGCTACCAGTCTCGAAATCTTTTTACTGCCCTGGCGGAACAGCGCAAGTATGGTCCGATCAAGGGTCCTTATACCTACGCGACTGCCAGGGTAACGATTAACGGGGTCGAGTTCCCCGAGGTCGGACTGCGGAAGAAGGGATTTATCGGGTCACAAAACACGGACCGCCCCTCGCTCAAGATCAAGCTGAACCACCTCGACGCTCAGGCTGAAATGAATGGCCTGACGATGCTCACTTTTAATAACAACCAGCAGGACATTAGCCTGATGAGCCAGACGATGGGATATGCCATCTACAACAGGGCTGGTTCTGCTGCACCCCGCTGTGGCTATGCCAGGATCACCGTCAATGGCACGAACCTGGGTGTCTACTCCCACGTCGAGACGATCCGCAAGCCGCTCCTGAAGCGTGAATTCAAAGACGATCGTGGTGTCCTTTACGAGGGAACCGTGGTGGACTTTTTTGAGGGCTGGCTGCCGAGCTTCGAGAGAAAGGTTGGCAAGGACAAGCTCGGGCGAGACAAGATCAAGCAGCTTATCGAGGTCCTTGAGCAGGATGATCTGCCGGATGTTGAGAAGGCAATTGGCGAACTGGTGGACCTGGATTCCTTCTACACTTTCTGGGCGGTCGAGGGTTTGCTCGGTTTCTGGGATGGGTACACCGCCAACGGGAATAACTATTTTTTCTATCTGAACCCGGAGACCGAGAAGTTTCATTTCCTGCCCTGGGGTGCCGACTGTGCTTTCGAGAAATATAGCAAGATTGCCTTTGATCGCCGGGCTCCCCTCTCGGTGAAAACAAAGGGCCGGGTGGCCCACAGGCTCTACCAGCTCGAGTCCGCCCGGCAGCGTTATGCCAGGACACTGATGCAGATCATGGACGAGCACTGGGACGAGGAGGCGTTGATTGCCGAGATCGAACGTCGCGAGGTGATGCTCAAACCCTACCTGGCTCCCTCCCAGGCTCGCTCGTTTCGTGTTGGGGGAGTCAGTAACTTCGTCCGCACCCGGCGGGCAGAACTGGTGGCAGAGATTTCCGGCGGCATGCCAGTCTGGACTGCCAGGTCGGATCCGCCACCGGTCATCCCTGGTGGCCCGCGCGCGGAGGACAAGACCTCGATCTGGGCGGTTGCCAGGCGAGGAGACCTGGACGCGGTGAAGAAGCAACTGGAGAGGGGGGTCGAGGTGGATGCCAGGAACGGTGACGGGACAACTCCCCTGGCAATGGCGGCTCTGACCGGCGAAATCGAAACGGCCAGGTACCTGATCGGCAAGGGAGCGGATGTTAACTCGCAGCAGAATGACAGGAACAGCGTGCTGCATGCTGCAGCATTCCTGGGCAGGGTCGAGATGGTAGAGCTGCTTCTTGAAAATGATGCGGACCCGAATGTCCGTAACCGGGAAGGGGATACCCCGCTCGATACCGCCTCGGCAACATGGAATGAAGAGCTGCAGGGATTCATCCAGCTGATTTCCGGCATGCTGCAGATCAAGGTCGACATGGGGGTGGTCAAGGCTGGCAGGCCGAAGGCTGCTGCGGCTCTCCGCTCCGGTGGCGGCCAACTCGGTTTTTCCCTGGGCAGGATGCAGGCCGATGATATCTGGACTGCGGCCAAGACCGGGGACATTGCCTCGCTCAAGGAATTCCTCTCCCAGGGGGTCGAGGTTGACAGTCGTGGCGGAATGCTCGCAAACGATGGCACCCCACTTTCGCTCGCTGCTCTCACCGGGGAAGTTGAAACAGTCGAGTTCTTGATCAGCAAGGGAGCAGACGTCAACGCGCGAGACAAGGAGAACAGCACCGCCCTGCATGGAGCCGCTTTCCTGGGAGAGGTCGAGATGGTCGAGTTGCTCCTGAAAAAGATGGCCGATCCAAACGCCCGCAATAAAAAGGGGGAAACACCCCTCGACGGTGCTTCCATTGCGTGGGGCCAGATCGAGGAAATTGTCGGGCTGGTTGCCGGTTTCCTCCAGGTCGACGTCGACAGGGAGGCGGTCAGGACGGGCAGGCCGCAGGTTGTCGAGATCCTGCGAGCGAGTGGTGGCAAGCTGGGCTCTGAACTGGGAAAGGACCCGGACAGGAATATTGCTGCTTTGAAAGAGTACGTGGCGGCCGGCAAGGACGTGAACGCCAGGGATGAATTGGAACTGACCCTGCTGGCCAGGTCAGCGATGGCAGGGGATGTCGAGAGCGTGAAATACCTGCTCGGTCAGGATGCCGATCCGAATCTCCCAAACGGGGACGAGAATACTCCCCTGCACGGGGCCGCTTTCTTTGGACAGGTGGAAGTCGTGAAGCTGCTTGTTGAAAGCGGTGCAGACGTCAATGCACGCAATGGTTCGGGGGAAACCCCGCTGGATTCTGCCTCCCTCCAATGGAACCTGCTGGTCCAGGGAACTGTCGGGCTTGTGGCCGGCATCATGAAAGTCGAAGTAGAGATGGAACAAGTCAAGGCTGGCAGGCCACAAGTGGTCGAATTCCTCAGTGAGAACGGTGGTAAATCAGGAAAAGACCTGAAATAAGGTGGCCTCATGATTGGCCCTGCTGAACCATCCTCAAACAGTGACAGAGAGACTATAATCAAGTACCCACCAACCCACTTCAGGGTAGCTAAAGACATGAGAGATTTTTCTCCTCATCGGTCCGGTCGTGTCGCCGTGATCCTGCTGGTTGTCGGCGTGATCATCCTGTCGGCTGCCGTTTACATCCTGTTGCCATCCAATGACGAGGGCGATGCTGTCAGGACGATGCTGCTGCATGAAGTCCAGGTCAGCGATTTTGAAGCCTTCGTGACCGAACCGGGTGATGTGGAAAGCAGCATGAACACGGAAGTCCGCTGTGAAGTCGAATCGCTGGGCCAATCCGGTACCGCCATCATCTCCATCATTCCCGAGGGGAGCCAGGTGAAGAAGGGCGAAGAGTTAATCACCTTTGACAAGTCGAACCTTGAAGACAAGAAAATCGGACAGGAGATTGTCGTCGCTGGCGACGAGGCGCTTCTGACCCAGGCCAGGAGAAACCTGGAACATGCCACGCGAACTTTGACGGAGTACCAGGAGGGATTGTTCGAGCAGGAGAAGGAGCTTTACGAGGGGGAGGTCCTGGCGGCCGAGGAAGTGCTCAAGAGCAACCAGGCATCCCTCAAGCACGGTGAGCGACTGGCCGCCCGGGGGTTTATCACGCAGTTGCAGTTGCAGAGCGAACAATTTGCCGTGGAAAGTGCTCTACGGGACCTGGCAGCGAAAAATCGCAAGCTGGATGTCTATGTCCGCTTTACCCGTGAAAAACTGGTGGGCCAGTACGAGGGAGACATTACCAGGCTAACGGCCCTTTCGCTGGCCGCTAAAAAGACGCTCGAGCTGAGCCAGAAAAAACTACGGGAAATTGACGAGCAGATTGAACTCTGTACCGTCCTGGCCCCCTCCGACGGGCAGGTTGTCTACGTGAACGATGAACGCAGGGGGGTGGTGATCGAGGAAGGGACAGTGATCCGTGACCAGCAGCTGGTGATCGTCCTTCCGGACCTGAAGCAGATGCAGGTGGATGTGCATATTAATGAATCCCACGTGAACCGGGTGAAAATAGGCGACCGGGTGGAAATAATCCTGGATGCGGCCCCGGAAACCCCGCTGACGGGAAAAGTCAAAGAGGTGGCGGCCTATCCTTTTCCCCGCCGCTGGCATGGAGCCCCTTTGGAATATGGTTCAGTGGTCACCATTGATGACCCACCAGCATCGATCCGCCCGGGACTGCGGGCCAAGGTAAAGATCTCCTTCGCCACCAGGCCGAATGTCATGCAGGTGCCGATTGCCTCAGTGATCGAGCACGAGAAGCAGCATTTTTGCCTGGTTCAAAAAGGAAATGACTGGGATGTGCGACCGGTCGTCATCGGCCTTCACAGCAGCAGTTCGGTGGTCGTCGACAAGGGACTCTCGGTGG
>JAPYUD010000200.1:6167-6446 GCA_029936215.1 Pirellulaceae bacterium
GGAGAGAGGACTTGCCGGATGCACAACCGATCGAGGGCGAGGTGGCCGGTGAGCAGGAACCTGTCGAGGAGATGGATTCCCAGGAGGGGTCGGTCACGATGAAGGAGCGAGGCGGCGAACCCGAAGAGTCGGTGCCTGGATCATGATGTTCTTCCAGTTCCGCGTCTGGCGCCTGGCGATTACCAGCCTTCTGTTGCACCCGCTCCGTTCCATGCTGACGGTGCTGGGGATCTTCATCGGTGTCTCCAGCGTGGTTTGGCTGCTGGCCATCGGCGAGGG
>JAPYUD010000201.1:0-6443 GCA_029936215.1 Pirellulaceae bacterium
GCAGGCCACGTTCTACAGCAGCTCTTCAATCGCGGTTCCGCCAGGAATCAATGGGATCGGTCGGCCGCTGTTGTCCTCCACCATGGCCTCGTGGTCGATGCCGAGGAAACGGTAGATCGTGGCCAGCAGGTCGTTCGGATCCAGTGGCCTGTCCTGGGGATGCTCACCCTTGGGATTCGTCGAGCCGATCACCTGGCCGGTCGGCATGCCCCCGCCGGAGACGAGCACCGACATGGCTGCCGGGTAATGGTCACGGCCCGGCTGCATGATCTTGGACTGCGTCCCCTTCTGAGAATTAATTCGTGGTGTGCGGCCGAACTCGCCGCTGACGATCAGCATCACCTTCTTGTCCAGCCCACGCTCGTAGAGATCTTCCACCAGCGCTGAAACTGCCTTGTCAAAGACTGGCAGGCGAGCTCGCGTGTCGTCGTAGAGGTGACCGTTGACCGCGTGGATGTCCCAGTTGCCGATCCCGCCCGGAATGGAAGGGTTCTGCATCTCCATGGTGACAAAGCTGGTTCCCGCCTCCACCAGTCGCCGGGCCAGCAGGGCACGCTGGCCCCATTTGTGCCGACCATATCGCTCGCGAGTGGCATCGTCCTCCTGGGTGATATCAAAGGCCTGGCGGGCTCGTTCACTGGTCAACAGGTTAATCGCCTGCTGGTGGAACTTGTCAATCGATTCCATCATGCCCGACCGGTCAACCTCGCGGCGGAGGTTATCAAAGGAGGCCAGCAGTGTCTGGCGATCTTCCAGGCGTTCCCGCACGGACGGTTCCAGCGAGAGGTTGTTGACTTTAAAGCCCTCGACATTCGGATCCGCACCAACCACGAACGGCAGGAAGGCCGAACCCAGGCCGGCACTCCCCCCGCCATAGACGTTCTCGGCACTGGCAACATACGTTGGCATCGAGGGATCCCGCTTGCCCTGGAGCATCCGGGCCACGACCGGTCCCAGGCAGGGGTACTGCGCCTTCGGATCCAGTGGCTTGAGTGGGTTGTAACCAGAGAGAAATCGACCAGCCCCACCCGCATGGTTGGCGAAACCATGAGAGATCGAGCGAATAATGTTGAATCGGTCTGCGACCTTTGCATGCAGCGGCAGGAGTTCACAGATATCCATCCCCGGTACCCGGGTACTGATCGGTTTCATCTCCCCGCGGTAGTCAACCGGGGCGTCCGGCTTCAGGTCGTAGGTCTCCATGTGACTGGGACCCCCCTGCAGCCATATCAGGATCACGGAGGTATCCGGTGATGCGTGCCCGGCCTGCTCGGCCAGTGCCCGCCCGCGGAGAAGATCCGACAGGCCCAGGCCGCCCATGGCCAGGCTTCCGGCACGCAGGAAACTGCGGCGCGAGAGAGGAGAAGGTCCGGGACAACGGGCAGCGGTATTCATGGAACTCGATTTCCAGTGCGCTGGTAGGACAACAAGGAGCAGCATCTGCTGTTATCTTTATCGGCTCTGCCTGATCATTATGTTGACTGGGGACTTTCCGGGTCAATGTCGTCCATCTCAATCCACCCTGAAATGTCAGAAAAACAGCCCTCGCTTTACCCAAAAGGGGGGGTCTGAGAGCTAACTCTCCAGGCTTCGCCACAGGTACCAACTGGCGATCGTCGCGTGCGGGTGCCAGGGCTCGGCGATCTCTTCGCTTTGCCGGCGGTCTGGCAGTTCGTCCAGGCCATAGGCCTGGCGGATTGCCGAGCGGATTCCCAGGTCGCCGTGGGGGAAAACATCCGTGCGGCCCAGCGAGAACATCAAGAACATCTGGGCCGTCCAGTGGCCGATGCCGCGAACGCGGGTCAATTGCTCGATCACCCCCTCGTCGCCGAGCCGACCGATCTGTCGCAGGTTCAGCTCGCCGGAATTCACCTTGCTGGCCAGGTCCTGGATGTAAGAGGCCTTCTGGCCGGAAAGCCCGACGCTTCGCAACTGGCGGGCCTTGAGCCTGGCAATATCCGCCGGAGTAATTGATCCGGGCGAGAGCAGCTCCTCCAGCCGCCGGCGAATGGACCGGGCGGCACTGGTCGATATCTGCTGCGAGATGATCGAGCGGACCAGCATGGCAAAGCGGTTCCGTTCCAGACGCAGCTTCACGGGCCCCACGCGGTGAATGATTTCACGCATCACCTCGTCCGCCTTGCGGAGGTGTCGCCGGGCTGCGTCGATCTCTTTCGCAGTGAGTGCCATGGAATCGTTTTAGGGGATTCAGAGGGGCTGGAATAGTCCCACGCATGGCCCTAAATTGTCGCCCCATGGGATTTGAATTAGGATTGCCTGTGACTGGTTTCCATGCCCCTGTTTGGTTTATCTCATGTCCAGCACTCTCCCTCTGTTTGATCGCGCCGGTGAATTTGCCGATCGCACGGCGATTAAGGGTGATGGGGAAAGCTATAGCTACGGTCAGCTGCTGGAGGACTCGGCCGGCGTGGCCGCTGGCCTGCTCGACGGGAAAGCCGACCTGGAGGGAGCACGTGTCTGCTTCCTCGTCCCCCCTGGCTACGACTACGTGGCGGTGCAGTGGGGGATCTGGCGGGCCGGCGGAGTTGCTGTGCCGCTGGGGATAATGCACCCTCTGCCCGAGCTCCAGTACACGGTTGAGGACAGCGGGGCGATTGCCATCGTGGCAGATCCGGAACTGCTTGAGAAAGTCCGTCCCCTGGCGGAGTCGGGTGACCTGCCGTTGTTGTCCAGCCAGGAGTTAATGCTCCATGAGCCGGCCGCGCTGCCGGTGCTGGAGCCGGATCGCCATGCCATGATCCTTTATACAAGCGGCACGACCAGCAGGCCCAAGGGAGTGGTCACCAGCCATGCCACGATCCAGGCGCAGATCACCTCGCTGGTCGAGGCCTGGGGCTGGACGGCCGAGGACCAGATCCTGCACGTGCTACCGCTGCACCATATCCACGGCATTATCAACGTGCTTGGCTGTGCTCTCTGGTCGGGGGCCTGCTGCGAGTTTCTGCCAAAGTTCGAGGCCGCGTCCGTCTGGGAGCGCCTGGCGAGTGGCGAGCTGAGCCTGTTTATGGCGGTGCCGACCATTTATTCACGGCTGATCTCGGCCTGGAATGATGCCCCGGAGTCCGATCAGCAGCGTTACTCGGAGGGCTGCCGCCAGATGCGGCTGATGGTCTCCGGTTCAGCTGCACTGCCGGTCTCCACGCTGGAAACATGGCGTTCGATCAGCGGGCAGACGCTGCTGGAGCGGTATGGCATGACCGAGATCGGCATGGGTCTTTCCAATCCGCTCGAGGGGGAACGGGTTCCCGGACATGTCGGCAAGCCACTGCCGGGGGTGGAGATACGTCGGGTAAACGACGAGGGAGAGCCGGTACCGGACGATGTTCCCTGTGAGATCCAGGTACGGGGACCCTGCCTGTTTGAGTATTACTGGAACCGCCCAGAGGCGACCGAAGAGGCTTTCGTGGATGGCTGGTTCCGGACCGGGGACGTGACGGTCGTGGAGGACGGCATCTACCGGATCCTGGGGCGGAGCAGCGTCGACATCATCAAGACCGGAGGTGAGAAGGTCTCGGCCCTGGAGATCGAGGAGGTCCTGCGAACCCATCCGTCGATCCGACAGTGCGCGGTGGTTGGTGTGGAGGACGACGAGTGGGGAGAACGGGTGGCTGCCTGCCTGGTCGTTGACCAGGAGTTGACGCTGGAAACCCTGCGCGACTGGGCGAAACAGTTGCTGGCGGTTTACAAGGTCCCCTCGCTAATGTTGCTGGTCGATGAGCTGCCCAGTAACGCCATGGGGAAGGTCCAGAAGCCGGCGATCAAGAAGCTGTTTTGCGACGGGGAGCTACCAGGTTAATGGAATGGATCCAGGACCATGCCCTGACACTCGGCTTTATCGCCGTCTACCTGCTGCTGCTGGCCTACCATGCCTGGCATGGCAGTCGCCGGGTCAACTCGCTGAGTGATTACCTGGTGGCTGGCCGGAACCTGGGCGGCTGGGTGGTTGCGCTCTCGTTCTACGCCACCTTCATGAGCACCAATACCTTTATTGGTGCAGCAGGCAAGAGTTACAGCGTGGGGATGGTCTGGTGTATCGGTATCGTGGTCTACGTCGGCCTCTGCTGTGTCTCCTGGTTCCTGGTCGCTCCCCGCTTTGTGCCGCTCACACGCGAGTACGGATCGCTGACGGTGGCGGATTTCCTGGGCTACCGGTACCAGTCCCTGATGCTTAGGCGGGTGGCAGCGGTGATCATCGTGTTTGCCTCGATCATCTACCTGGTGGCGATCTACAAGGGATCGGCCCTGGCACTGACGGGAATGCTCGATCTGCGGTACGAGGTGGCGGTGGCGACTATCTTCCTGGTGGTCACCGCTTACACGCTGGCCGGGGGCTTCCAGTCAGTGGTTCTGACCGATGCGGTACAGGGAACCCTGATGGTGCTGGGAGCGGTTGGCATGGCGGTAGCCCTGCTGATCCGGGGTGGGGGCCTGGGGTCGATGCTCCAGACGATCCAGGACAAGGACCCTGCCCTGCTCTCCTGGTCCGGCCACATGCCCATTCTCACCATCCTCGGGCTCTCGCTGGCGGTGGGCCTGAAGTACGTGGTCGAGCCGAGGCAGCTTTCACGCTTTTACGGGCTGCGAAACAAGTCGGCACTTCGCCAGGCCTCGATTATCGCACCCCTGCTGATCTTGCTGACCTACATCTGCCTGCTGCCGGTGGGGGCCCTGGCGCACTCGGTCCTGCCCGACGCGATCTCTGACTCGGACGAGGTGATCCCGGCCCTGCTTGCCAGGGCCGAGCTGTTCGGACCAGTGATCAGCTCGCTCTTCCTGCTGGTCCTGCTCTCGGCCGCCATGTCCTCGCTCGACTCGGTGCTGCTGGTCGCTGCCTCTGCGATTGACCATGACCTGGTTGCTCCCCATCGCCCTGATGAGGACCCCAGCGGTGTCCGCTGGACGCGGGCCTGGGTGGTGGTGGTCTCGGTGGCCAGTGCACTGGTGGCGGTCAGCCCCTTTGCCAGCGACATCATGTCCCTGACATCCCTCTCCGGTGCACGTTATGGCGCCTGTTTCCTGCCATCGCTGGTGGTGGGGCTGTTTCTCAAGCGGGCCGGTGCCCGCGCCGCGCTGGCAAGCGCGGTCTGTGGCCTGCTGGCAGTGGTGGGATGGTATATTGCCCGTACGCTGAAAATTGTTTCCCTGCATGAGGTCTATGTTGGGCTGCTGGTGGGCCTGGGAGTCTACCTGCTATGTGCCTTTCTTGGCCCCAAGGAAGACCAGGTTCCATCATGAGCATCTGCCGAGCGAGGATCGTACCGCTCGCCAGCCTGCTGATTCTGCTGGTGACCCTGCCGGTTGTCGGACAGCAGGAGAAAGCAGCGTACGAGATTGGGTCCCGACGCGAACTGATGCTCGATGACTTTCTCTTCACCGCGCTGGAGGGAAAGCTCTCCTTTCGCATGCACCCGCCCCGGCTGACGGAGAAGGTGTTCGATTTCGATGCCCCCTGGGAGGGGAACGAAAAACTGGGTTTCCGCCTCGCTGGTTACGCGGCCATGGTCCAGGATGGGGACCTGCTTCGCATGTACTATGCTTCCTACTACGGCCTGCGGCTTGATCCGGTGGATGCCGATCAGCAATTCACCGGTTACTCGGAAAGTACAGACGGTATTCACTGGAACCGTCCGATCCTGGATCGCATTGAGTTCGCCGGTTCACGGAAGAACAATATCCTGCTCAATATCAAGCAGTCGATGGGATCGCACAATTTCGCTCCCTTTATCGACCAGCGTCCCGGGGTTCCGGCCAGCGAGCGTTACAAGGCGGTCGCCGGGAATGGCAAGGCCTATGTCTTTGTCTCGCCAGACGGCCTGGACTGGAAAAAACTGAGCGAGGAACCGATCCTCAATGGCGAGGAGGAGAGCTTTGAACATTACGGCGCCATTCGCTGGGGCAATAACCCGGGCAAGGAACGGGCGATCCTGGACTCGTTTAATATTGCCTTCTGGGATCCGCAGCAGGAGCACTACGCGTTTTATTTTCGGGCCTACCTCCCCTGCCTTGATCGTGACGGGAAAGAAATCACGGGGATCCAGCGAACCGTGATGCGAGCGACCTCGCAGGATTTCATCCACTGGGGGAATATCGAGCCGATCGAGTTTGGGGAACCAAGGCGGTTGTGGAAACATGAACTCTACACCAGCATGATCAGGCCTTACCCCCGTGCTCCTCACCTGTTGATTGGCACGCCCTTGCGGACGGTGCCCCGTCGGCCACTGCGCGGTATGTCGTTTGGGATGAGCGAGAGCGCCCTGATGTACAGCCGGGACGGGATCAACTTCTCCCTGCTGGAAGAACCACTCATTCCGCCTGGTCGCGACGTACGTAACTGGGCCAAGCATGGCCAGATGACCGCCTGGGGAATGCTCCAGACGGCAGAGGATGAACTCTCGATCTATGTCCAGCAGCATGACCACCAG
>JAPYUD010000202.1:0-6436 GCA_029936215.1 Pirellulaceae bacterium
ACCTTCGCCTCGGCGGCAGAGACCAATCCCAGCTCGTCGGCCAGCTCCTTCGCAAGACCAGCCTTCTGGGCAGCCGCTGCTGCTTCGATCGCGATCTTCTCGGCGGCCGCCTTCGTAGCGGTCGTCTTTGCCAGCTCGTCTGTCTTGGCCTGTACATCGGTGCTGGCATCGGTGAGTATTTTGGCTGCAGCCGTTTCCGCCGTCTTGATCGCGGGCAGACCATCCTGGGCGGCCTTGAGTGTCACCTTGGCCGCTTCCAGCCGAGTTGTTGTGCTGTTCTTCTGGTCCGTTAATTTGGCAACCAGTCCCTCCGCCCGCAGGTCACCTTTCATCTCGGCGACCTGAGCTCCATTGGGTGCATTCCATAACCGAACCGTGTTGTTATCGGACCCGGAGGCGATCCGTTGACCGTCGGGCCTGATCGCCAACGCGACAACCGGGGCACCATGGTTCAATGACCGAACCACTGGATTGGCGGCAGCCAGGTTCCAGTGACGTACCGTCCCGTCAAGGCTGCCGGATACAAAAGCCATCTCCGAAAGTTGTTCCAGGCTGCTGACCGGCATCGTGTGCCCACCAATCCGACGATGGCTAAGCAGGTCCCAGTATCGCACTGTGGGGCCAACAACTCCGGCCACGGAAAGCGAACCCGGCTCACCCAGCACGACAGGATCCTTTAATACCACCGGGATCTCCCCGATCACCTGTTCCACGATTCCATCGGTGGCGCTCGCAACCACCAATCGCGGGCTAGGGCTTTCGTCCAGGGCGACAATGAAACGACTATCGGAACTGAACTGAACATCAGCAACAGGGCCCTCGAAACCCTCCAGTTGCGTTGGCGCGAGCGCTGCCCCATTGGCGGCATTCCAGAATTTAACCACCTTGTCCTCTCCGGCGGTCGCCAGCATCAGCCCATCCGGGCGCATCGCCATCGCGCGCACTGCAGCTCCATGCTTGATGTCGAATCCCTGTTGCCCGGTCTCGATGGCGAATCCACGCAGCACACCATCCGCGTAGGCCGCATGGAACTGCGTACCATTCGGGTGGACCGTCAAGCCAACAACCGGCTGCTCATAATCCGGGGCCGACGACTGGAAACGAAGTGTCTCAGTGATGATCCTGTCGGCGGTGACGAGTAGGACCTGGCCTGCCACGGTTCCGAAAACAGCCGCCGAAAGATCCTCTGCTGGCAATATCTGCATCAGCCTCCCATCCACCACGCGCCAGACATGGGCACGCGCATCGCCTGCGACGCTTACCAGTTGCGTCTTGTCGTTATGGAAAGCGTGTGTTCGCACCGGCCCGGTGTGGCCGACAAGTGCGTGCAGGAGTTTCCCGTCTGAAAGCTGGTGAATGGCAAGACTGTTATCATCCAGGGCAATAGAGACCAGCGACCGATCGCCAGTGACCGCCATCGAGACCGGGACAGCGGAGATCGGCACGCTGCGAACCACCTGACCGTTGGCAGGATTCCACTGCTTGAGAGTCTTGTCCGCGGATACCGACACGGGTTGATTATTGGCTGCGAAACAGACTCCCACGACCGCTGCTCCATGCCCGGCAAAGGACGCCACTTCCTCTCCGGTGGCCAGGTCCCATGTCCTGACCGATTTATCGGCTCCGCCGCTCACCAGTTGAATTCCATCGGCGCGAAAAGCGACCGAATGCACTGCACCGGTGTGACCCATCAACCGTAATGTCTCGGGGAACTTGGCATCACTCGGCTGCCAGACCCTTACTGTCCCATCTGCGGAGGCAGTCACAACGCGATTATTATCCGGGCTGAAGGCAAGATCATGGATCGGCCCATCGTGCCCAAGCAGCGTCTGCAACAGAGTCCCTGTTTTGGCTTCGACCACGGCCACCGCAGGCCGGCCCGACCGCCGGATAATCACCGCCAGCTTGGACTGGTCCGGACTGAACACGACCTTACCGACTTCCGACAGCGTATGCGGCAGCGGATCCACGGCGGGTTGATCTTCCATCTTCCAAACAGTCACCTCTCCGGATTCCGTTGCGGAGACAAGCCGGGTTCCTGTCGCGTTCGCTCCCAACTGGCTGATGGAAGTCAGGGACCCATGAAGCTCCATCCGCTGCTGGCCACTGCTTGCCTCCCAAACTCGCAAGCTTTTGCCTTTTCCCGACGTTACCAGCAACAGTTTTCGTTGATCGGCCGGCGCCCCTTCCTCTGGAAGTGCAGGCATCAGCAGCAATTGTTCAATTTTCTCGTCGTGAGCCTGCCAGGAACGAACAATCTCCCCGTGCAGTCCATCTCGAAGCTGGACATGACCACTTTCGGTTCCCAACGCGACAATTCCTGACACCTGGTCCACCGCCATTACAGCTGGCTTCGCCGGCAGGCCCCCCGGGGTCCCTTCGAATTGAGCGGGTAACCGCCAGCTACGGATAAAATTATCGCCCCCCCCGGACACCAGGAATTGCTGTGGGGAAATGTCCTCCTTCTCCTCGTCCTGCTCCTGCACGGCAGGTTCTGTCACGAGAGCCAGGGAAGAAACCGCTCCGGGGGTGAGAATGGTCCCCAGCAGCCCACCACCGTCAAGATTCCAGACGCGAATCGATTGGTCCAGTGAAGCGGAGTAGAGCCGTTGGTCATCATCGCTGATACGCAGCGCAGTAATCGCATCGGTATGACCAGCCAGTTCCAGACTGACTTCCCCACTGGCCAGGTCCCAGACCTGGATAGAATTGTCCGCACTGCCGACGACTGCCAACTGCCGTTCCGCACTTACCGCGACTGCTGTTACGGCATCAGCTGAATCCAGGCGTTCTTTCTGGACATCGCGCGGATAACGCCAGATCTTGACCGTTCGAAATCCGCGGGAGGCCCGGCGATCTCCCTGGTGGTTAAAACGAAGCGACTGGATGATGTCCAGGTGGGCAATTCCCGGCAATTCATCCTTGCTCTCCCGTTGTAAATCTGGATCGGTCAATCGTGTCACCAGCTGTCCCGTCGTGACATGGTAGATGAATATCTGGTTGGCACGCCCGCACGCAGCAAACTGGCCATCCGGGCTGACCGCGACCGCGTAAACCGGATTGGGACCCGGTGGAAGTTGTCGCCAGCGGACAGGAGAATTCACCGTCCCTTCTGCCGACCCCTGTGCCCCCTGGTCAATCCAGAGCTTGATCAGGCCAAGTTCCTCCGGGGACATTGGCTTTGCAGCAACGTCGTTACCTTCCGGGGGCATGAAAGGGTCATCCCGGTGTGCCGCCAACGTGAGCAACAGACTTTCACCGCTCTTGCCTGGCACCAGGGCCGGACCGGTATCGCCCCCCTTGATCATCGACGCGGGAGACTCCAGCACGAGTTCCCCGTTCGCCTCGGTGGCACTGTGGCAGGCGAGGCAGTTCTTGCGCAACAGCGGCAGGATCTCCCTGGCAAAATCAACCGCCTCGGTCCTTTTTAGATCCGAAATCGGGATCGGTGTCTGGCCGGGGAGGGAAGAGCCAAGCAGGATAACAAGCAGGGGGGAGAGGGCAAATCGAAAGATACTCATAGCAGGACCGGATTACTCCGTTTTCTTTACTTCCTGGACCACCAGCGTCAGCGGCTGGTCCACGGTGAGGTTCTGGTTATTGAGCTTAAGCGTCAATCGCACTGTCAACTGGTGTTCCCCAACCGTCGCATTTTCTGCAGCGACGATTGCCAGGGCTCCCTGGACCTGCCCACCGGCAATGTCCAGCTTGGCAATATTCAACCCAGACACTCCCCCGGGAATAACCCCGGTAGCAGAAACCAGGTCGGCGAAACCATAAAGGCGGGTAAATGCAACTGCCACGTCAACCTTTTCTCCCTGCTTAACCACCAGGTTAGCTGGCAGCGGGTTAAAGGTGACCGGGGCAGGCGTGACCTTGATTGTCAGAGGAGACGAGACGAAGGTAACGTTCATGTCTTTCGGCTTGGCCGCGTTGGTGGCATCGGTGACGAGCTTGTCGGTGGCGACCTTCAGTGCAGTTGCCTCCTTGGCCAGGCCTGCTGTTTCTTCTGCCTTGGTGTCAGTCACCACTTTTTTCTCGTCCGCTGCCTTGGCCACGGCGGTGCCATCCACCACGGCTTTCTCTGCCGTCACAACGACTGCCATCGCATCCTTCACCTTCGTCGCCGCATCGTCGGCAGTTTTCTGTGCATTTGCCGCCGCGGTTTTCAGACCCTCGTCTGTCGGTGCCTTGGTCGACGCTGCCTTGGCGACTGCTGCCGCATCGGTGGCTGCCTTGGCCACCGCCTGCGCGTCGACCAGTGCCTTGTCGGCCACAGTCTTCTTGTCGACTGCCACCTTCAGCGCCGTTGCGGCATCGGTTGCCACCTTGTCGGCTGCTGTCTTGGCGGTCACGGCTGCCTTGGCGTTGGCATCCGCCTCTGCCTTGACCTGGTCGACCATTTTCTTTTTCTCGGTGGCCACCACGACGGCTTCCGGGTTGCGACTGTACTTGACCTTTTCCGCGGTACCGTTGAAGTAGACGGTGTATGTCCCTGGCGGTGTGTTCGCCTTCAGCCCAATCGTGTATTCCCCATTATCTGCATTCGGATTGATCACCAGTTGCTTGGCATCAACATTGGCTGGAAAGCCGACCGCCAGCATTGTCAGTTTCCCCTTGAATTCCCCGCGCCGCTTGTAGGTCAGCTTGATATTTGCTGCCCGCGAGGCCTCGATAAGGGTCCCATCGCCAAATTCCAGACCAACAATGCCATTTTCCGTTCCAGAGATGGCAACCACCAGGCCCGGCGCCAGACGACCGACCGAAGAAATGCCTGCATTATTCCCTTGCTGCATCGTTCCCTGCCAGTTGACGACGCCAAATCTTCCGGGGCGTGAAATCACCTTGCCATCGACGGTCGCCTCCGCTACCAGTCCAACCTGACCACTCACGGGTCCGGCATTGGCTGCCGCCCGTAATTCCAGCAGGGCATTTGTCTTTCCTGGGCCGATCGTAGCCTCGCTGGCTGTCACCCCTGCCGGCAGGTTCGTGGCCTTGATCCGGATCTCCTGGTCAAAGCCATGATGCCGGAAAGCAATCACCTGGATCGCCGCCTGGCCACCCTTGCGGAGCAGGAGGCCGGAAGAACCAACCTGCGGCACGCCGACAACCCGGAAGTCCGCTGCTTGTTCCCGGATCACAAGCCGATAGGTCTGGCGAACATCCTCACGAAGCATGTTCAAGTTGTCAGTCACACGCACGCGGTAGGTTCCATCGGCCGGCGCTTCGAAAGCGTAGGAGGGATCGGTCGTCCGTGCATCAAAAAATGAAGGCGTCCCAGCAGGACCATCCTGTACGACCGCCAGCTGCGTGACTTGTTCCGGCTCCTCTCCTTCTGCTACTTTGACAACCTGCTGCAGGAGCAGGCTGACGTTAGCAACACCCTTGTAACGCTCCGACACGACATCGATGTTGATCCTGTCACCCTTGGTCGCCTCGAACCGATACCAGTCGTGATCTCGCTCTCCCAGGAAGCGGCCAGCAACATCGGCAGGGAGTTCAAGCACCTGGGCGTTTTCAATCGAGTTATTTGGCTCCACTTCAAGTACCGGTGGGAGATCGGTGATCCCCACAAGGACCGCATTGGAACTCCCCTGTGGGGACTTCACCTGGTAGGCAACCGTATCCAGGCCACCGCTAATCGCGTCAACAGCCACCAGGCCAGGCACGCGGAACTGTTGATCGCCGCCAGGAAGCGGGATCGTCACCGCGAGTTTCTGCAGTTCAATACCGTCGACCTGGATTCCAGCGGGCTGCCCACCGGGCAGGTTGCGACCAAACACCGTAAACGACCTGTTTCCACCCGCCTGGCCTGCCGGAGGAAACACGAAGTCGATATAGGGCAGGGTCCCCACCGCAAGCCGATAAAAATACTCGGGGCCATTCCGGTAAACCGCATCGTAAACCCTGATCGTCACCACGCCGTCAGCTCGCGCCGTAAAATCAAGCAGTGGCTCTCGTTCCCGGGTTCCCCGGCTGTTTGCAAGCTGCCGACCGTCGCTGTCGAGAACCGCCAGGATGGGATCCATGCGGGAATCGATACTGCGAGCCTGGCAGCGGACTAGTACCCTCTGCCCCGATTTAACGGGAAGCTGGTAATAGTCGACATCTGTCCCCTGTTCCAACCAGCCGAAGAGAGAGCTGGGCTGGACAAGTTCCTGTCCCTCACCGGGGACATTGTTTGGTTCCACCTCGATCGTTACCGGAAGAGAATCCACGACAAAAGCACGGGGATTGGTCGTTCCGTACTTGCCGGCTGCCCGCACATCATGCATGCCGGCCGGCACATTTTCAGCCACCGTCACAACAAAGGAATTGGCCACAGGCTGCGGGCCGGTCTCGAAGGAGCCTGGCTCCCGCATCTTCTGCGTGGCAGTGATCCCGGGATGGGAAAACTGGAGTTGAACCACGTCATCCAGGTCGACACCTGAAATCG
>JAPYUD010000203.1:0-6431 GCA_029936215.1 Pirellulaceae bacterium
GCATCCATCTCCTCAACCAGGCGGGTTCGGCAGAATTCTGCCAGGCCAATTCCCGAGGCATTGCCATGGGTTGCCGGGGTGAGTCCGCGCACGACAATCTTCTTGATCCGGGGTGTTTCCCCTTCTGCCGCCTGGTGGTCGTGATACTTGCGGCCGACCACGTTTGTGTCCATGCCGGATCCGCTAATGTCTTTGCCAATTTCATCCAGCACGAGGATGTCGGCTGCATCAAAGGGAAGCTTTGGCATCCATTTCTTTGCCAGGAGAAGGAGCTCTTTTTCACGCTCTTCGAAATTCTCCGGGGCGATTGCCTCGATCCTGGCTGTCTCGTCGTAGCTGTTTTCGACAATGGCCAGCCCCGCCACGATCCCGCACTTTGCCAGCACCTCGCGGGCAACGCTGCGGACAATCTGGCCAAAGTCGAAGTCGGCGATTGCGCGATGGTAGATCTTGGCGCCCGCATGCTTGCCAAGCCCGATCAACATCATTTTCATCAATCCGCTTTCAATGTCGCCACTGAAATTTGTGTGTGGCTTTACTCTGCCTACGACGATGACATGGTCGGCACCGTAAGCATGCTTGTCGAAATGGACTGGAAAGCCCTCATTGGCATTACAGACAATCACGGTTTCCATGCTGGCCTTGATGGGACAATTGCAGAACTCCTCGGTAATGCCATAGCCTTCGATGATTCCTTGCTGTCCCTCGGCTGTCCCTCCCCCGTGACTTCCCATCGCCGGGACGATGAATGGCCTGGCATCTATCGACCCAAGATGATCCGCGACCGCCTTGATGATGATGTGAATATTGGCAATGCCACGACTGCCCGCGGAAATGGCAACTGTCTCGCCTGGCTGGATCTTGTCGCGCAACTGAAGTTGTGAAAGTTGGTTTTCCACCTCGGCTGCAACATCGCCCAGTTCGGGGCCATCAAACAACTGGCGGAGACGAAAGATGTTGGGGTAATCTGACATGGGTGTCCGATCGTGTTAAACCGCGAGAACGAGGCGTTGCTGTCTCGAATACCCTATTATGGCGACTTGTAGCCTGCAGATGAAGAACGGCCGGGAAAAACCACGGCTAATCTGGTGACCTTGCCAAGAGCAGACAAAGGAATTTGTTCCGATGCCAGCTGAAACCCCGCCTGGGCCAAGAGTTGATCGCGCAGAGCCGGAGGAGGCACCCAAGGGGGCCGCCAGCTGGCGGCAGAAGCTGCACGAGGTCATCTTTGAGGCGGATACCCCTTCCGGCAAGCTCTTTGATGTACTGCTACTGCTGGCGATCTTCATCAGCGTGATCGTTTTGATGCTTGAGAGCGTCGAGTCAATCCGGGAACAATGGGGAATCACGCTGCGAAGAATTGAGTGGACGATCACGATCCTGTTCACCATCGAGTACCTGTTGCGAATTCTCTCCGTACGCCAGCCGCTTCGTTACTGCACGAGCTTCTTTGGTGTTGTCGACCTGCTTTCCATCCTGCCGACCTACCTGAGCATGGTTGTGCCCATTTCCAGGTCCCTGGCGACAATCAAGGTATTGCGCCTGGTAAGGGTCTTCCGGGTTTTCAAACTGGGGCGTTACGTGGATGAATCCCAGGTGCTGCTCAAGGCCCTGAAGGCCACGCAGGCAAAGATCACGGTATTCCTGCTGGTGATTGTCACGCTCGTTCTTGTCATGGGTGCCCTTGTTTATGTTATCGAGAGCCCCGAGCCTGGCAGCAAGTTCACCAGTATTCCTCGCAGTGTCTACTGGGCAATCGTGACAGTAACGACCGTCGGCTATGGCGACATGTCACCGCAAACCGTCCCGGGCCAGTTTCTTGCCGCAGTTGCCATGATCCTGGGATACGCGATCATTATTGTCCCCAGCGGCATTTTTTCTGCCGAGATTATCATGTCCCGCAAAACCGAGGTGACGACGCAGGCATGTTCGCATTGCATGCTCGAGGGCCATGAGGGTGATGCGAAATATTGCAGGTCCTGTGGCGGCCAACTCGAGTGATTAGCCACCGGTCGTTTCTTTCTGCCGGGGAATTGCCAGGATCAACCCGGCCACAACGGCCAGGGTGGTAAAGACCAGAATCGCCTGGAAAGCAGGATTGCTTGTCAATTCAGGATCCTTCAGTTGGCCGATCATGTAACTGGCTGTGCTGTAGAACATGAACAGGCTGCCAAGGCAGAAAATCAGCGGGATCACCGGGTAAGCGGGGACCCGGAATACCCTTTTGCGGTCCGCATCCCGCCTGCGAAGGACAAACAGGGAGATCCCGACGAGCAACAGAAAGAGCCAGAAGCAGGGGGCGGTAAAGATAACCAGTCTTTCGAAGTCATTTTCCATCAGGCCAAAGCCAACGACCATGCCAAGGATCACCAGGCTTTGCAGACCGATCGATCGGAGCGGGGCATCCATTCGCTCATTCCAGTGTGCCAGCCAGCCAAACTTTGACAGCTTTCGCCCCAACGCATAGTAGACCCGGGCACCGGTGAAGATCATGCCGTTAATGGCCCCCAGCGCTGCCACGCAGATCAGGGCACTTGCCAGGCGTTGTCCTCCGGATCCCACGGAAAGGTTCATCATGTCCGTGGCCGGGGTATTTGTGTTGGCCAGGCCCTCGACCCCCAGCACGTGCAAGTAGGCGATGTTCACAAGCAGGTAAACAACGGTCACGACTCCGACACCCAGGAGCAGGCTGCGAAGGAGGTTTCTTTCAGGATTGCGTACCTCGCTCGCGACGAACGCCACGTCATTCCAGCCTCCGAAGCAGAACATCACCATCAGCATGGCAAAACTGATGGCTGCAATCGGCGGCATGGCCAGATTCGCAGTGGGGGAGGGGGGAAGCGGCATCTCGACTGCAAAGGCAGCCAGGAAGACGCCCACGAGGGCAAGTACCTTGATCACGGTCAACAGGTTCTGTGTCCACTTGCCAGCCCGGACCCCCAGCATGTTCAGCCCGGTGATACCGACAATTGCCAGTACCGCGTAGACCAGGGTGTCGTAGCCGGTACCGAGTGGCAGGAGTTGCTTGAAATACTCGCCGAATACAAATGCCATGGGCCCGGTGCTTCCGGGGCGAATAACCCAGAATTCAGCCCAGACGAAAAGGAACCCGACCCGCGAGCCATAGGCTCGAGTCAGGTAAACATAGTCACCTCCAGGCTCCGGGTAAGTTGTCGTGAGCTCGGCGTAACAGAGTGCGCCGAGCAGGGCCAGGAGTCCACCAGCGAGCCAGGCGGTGAGGATCAGGCTGGTTGAGGGCAGGCTGGCTGCCACCAGCGGCGGGGCACGGAAAATTCCTGCGCCGATGATGATGCCGACGATAATGCAGGCCGTATCAAACATCGATAGCTGGCGAGTCGGCTGACCGGCTTTGGGTAATTCTTGAGACATCAGGTAGGCCCGGGAAAAATCGCGACTGGCATGCCTTGCCAGTACGCTGGAATTGTAATGCATTGGCGGGGGTCGTCGCGGCGGCAGACGTGAGGCGGTATGGTAGATAAGTGGAACGTGCTCCGCTCTGAAAGAAACGCCCGTTGAACAAAAAACCAGATGATATCTGTCCTCGTCCCGCGCCGGTCACGCAGGGGGCGACCCGTCCGCACAGCACACCCTTGTTTTTTTCCTCGGTGTGGGAATGCGATGACACCGAACAGGCGAACCGGCTGCTGGAAGGAAGTGAGTCGGGTTATGTTTACCAGCGAGACGGTCATCCCAATGCCGACGTGCTGGCGGGTCTCTGTGGCCAACTGCATGGAACGGAACATGTCGCGGTGACATCTTCCGGGATGGCAGCTCTTTCCCTGGCTGTCCTCTCACAACTTCAGCAGGGAGATCACCTGTTGGTCAGCAACCAGCTGTATGGGCGAAGCGAATGGCTGCTTACCGGTGAAGCAGATCGGCTGGGAATCTCACATACGCTGGTCGACCCCCTGGACCTGGATGCGGTGAAGGCAGCCCTGCAGGAAAATACGCGGTTGATGGTTGTTGAGACGATAAGCAATCCCCAGCTCCGCGTGGCTGATATTAGTGCCCTGTCAGAGATTGTCCACAAGGCCGAAGCACGGCTGCTCGTTGACAACACCTTCGCCACTCCGGTTCTCTGCAAGCCCCTTGCACTCGGCGCGGACCTGGTCATGGAGAGTGTCAGCAAAATGATGAATGGACATGGGGACGTGATGCTGGGAATGCTGGCCGGCAGAGAGGATTGCTGGGATCGCGTTTCGCGGGTCTGTGCCGGCTGGGGCCTGGCGAGTAGCCCGATGGCCAGTTGGCTGGCTGCGCGGGGGTTGGCAACGCTGCATCTGCGGATTGCGCGGGCCACGGAAAATGCCATGGCAGTGGCATGTTTCCTGGCCGAAAAGAGTGAGCAGCAGTTTTCGCTGCTCCTGGAGGATGTCCAGTATCCGGGATTGCCCGGGCACCCCGATCATGCACTTGCCAGTCGTCAGCTGCAGGGAGGGTTTGGCTCGATGGTCTCCTTCCGGTTCGTCGGCGATGCCAGTGTGGCTGATCGGTTCCTTGCGGCAGCCGCGGACCTGGCCTTTTGTCCCTCGCTGGGAGAAGCCTCGACAACCCTGAGTCATCCCAGCTCGACAAGCCACCGGGGCCTGTCGGAGGAGGAGGGACATCGACTCGGTATTACCGCCGGCACAATCAGGCTGAGTGTCGGGATCGAGTCAGTCGAGTTTATTACCGGGGCCCTCGAACAAGGGCTTGTCGGTGCCGCAGACTGACCCTTCGGGGTGGACGCTGACGTGATTAATGCTGTCTAATTGAGCAACAGGTGAGAACAACAGACCCAAGGAGTACTTGATGTCGAAGAAAGAAGAAGCTCTTGAAGTGGAAGGCACGGTGACACAGGCACTGGCGAATACTCGATTTCGCGTGCAACTGGAAAATGGTGCCGAGGTGCTGGCACATGTCGCCGGCAAAATGAGAAAGCACTTTATCCGTATCGTTCCGGGTGATCGTGTTCGCGTCGAACTTTCTCCCTATGATCTGACAAAAGGTCGAATTACCTACCGCGAACGCTAGTTTGAATCTGCCAGGCTACCCCAGGAGCCCCTTCCGCTCGCAGGGAGATAGGTTTTTCATTTCCAGGTGATGCCAGCCAGGGTAATTTTCCATCCCCGGTTGATAGTTAGAAATGGTGTAACGTTTGAGATCTGCCAAGGAAATCTTGATCGCAAGTCGCAGATTTGCCACAGAGAATCTGTGGGTAAGCTGGTGGTGTGTAATTTCGACAGCGACTGTCTGGTGCGCACTGATTTTCACAATTGTGATGATTGAGGATTGGCCACTGCGCCTGTTGGCAAGCTGTTTACTGGGGTTGGTACATGTCCGTTTGTTCGTGATCTATCATGACTTTCAACATGGCTCCCTGCTGAAAAACTCGAAAATTGTCAACCTGCTGATGTTCTTTTTTGGATGCATGACATTAAGTCCTCCGAGTGTCTGGAAACGATCCCATAATTACCATCACAGCAACAATTCCAAGATGCATGGAGCAAACATTGGTTCCTTCCCGATCATGACGACCACTGATTATGCCCAGGCATCCCTGGTGAAGCGCTTCAATTACAATCTGCTGCGACATCCATTAACCATTGGCTTTGGATACTTAACGACGTTCTTTGTTGGAATGTGTATCCATCCCCTGGTGCTCAATCCTAAACGTCACTGGGATGCGATCCTGTCGCTGCTGATGCACCTGGGGGTGTTTGTTTTATTGGCATCGACCGATCCCTGGAGCATTGTTTTTGTTGTGCTCGTACCGATGCTGATCGCTGCAGGGCTTGGCTCCTATCTGTTTTATGCTCAACACAATTTCCCCACAGCGAAACTTAAAATTGGCCGTGATTGGACGCATGTAGAAGCGGCTTTGAAGTCGTCGAGTTTCATTCAGATGAGCCGGCTTTTTCACTGGTTCACAGCGAACATTGGCTATCACCATGTTCATCATTTGAATCACAAGATCCCGTTTTACAGACTGCCGCAGGCAATGGCCGCCATCGAGGAACTGGGCAACCCCGGAGTAACATCCTTGTTACCGTGGGATATCTATCAATGCATGCGTTTAAAGCTATGGGATGTGGAAGAGCAAAAGCTCGTTTCATACCGCTTTGCTCGTCGCCAGCGTCGTGCCGCAGGGCATGCCTGAGTGGGTTCCTCGCACCGGGTCAAAAAGGGCTCTTCTGGTACATCGGTTTTTCTTTTCCAGCTGATGTCGTCGGGGTATTTCTTGGTACCCTGTTGAAAGCTAGAATAAATGATCTACCAGGTTGTGGCACAACCGAAGCATCTCTTGCCACAACGGGGTAGTGCATTTCCAGACGGAGTTGCTGATGCAGCTTTTGTTCTGAAAAACGGGGAAACGCATGGACGTTTTTCCCGACAATCTCGCCTGGAGGGCATCGATTCCAGGAGTGTTG
>JAPYUD010000204.1:0-111 GCA_029936215.1 Pirellulaceae bacterium
GACGACCAGATCGTTTACGTGATTGATGCCTTCGCACTGATCTACCAGGTTTTCTACGCGATGCCTGATTTCTCTGGTCCCAATGGTCAGCCGGTGGGGGCAGTTCATGGT
>JAPYUD010000204.1:121-6401 GCA_029936215.1 Pirellulaceae bacterium
TTCATCCGGGATATGGCCAATCTTCTTGAGCACCGCCAACCGGATTTCCTGGTCTGCGCGTTTGATGCTCCAGGCGATACCTTCCGGCATGAGATGTACGACCAGTACAAGGCAACCCGGGACCCGATGCCGGACGACCTGCGTTCACAGATCCCGACGATACGGCTCCTGCTGGACGCCATGGCCATTCCTTCTTTCTCGCTTCCGGGTTTCGAGGCCGACGATCTTCTTGCAACGTTCGCCCGGCAGGCCGAGGAGCGTGGTTGCAGCTGCTTGCTGGTAACGAGCGACAAGGACTGCCGTCAGCTGATCACGGAACGGGTGCAGATGTACAACATCCGCAAGGACACTATTTTTGATGCTGATGCGTTGATGGAATCCTGGGGGGTACGGCCGGAGCAAGTGGTGGACTTCCAGGCCCTGGTGGGTGACTCGGTGGACAACATTCCGGGGGTTCCCCAGATCGGACCGAAGACGGCCCGCGAACTGCTGGAGAAATATGACACGCTGGAAAATGTGCTCGATCATGCCGAGGAAGTGACTGCCAAAAAGAGGCGTGAGAACTTGGTCTCCGGCCGGGAGGGAGCGATGCTCAGTCGAAAGCTGGTCAAGCTTGATGCCCACGTGCCGGTCGAGTTGGACTGGCAGGAAGCGCGTGTGGGAGGCATGGATCACGATCAGCTGGCTGGGTTATGTGACGAGTTTGGTATCCTCCGTCTCAAGGACCGATTACTCAAGATGGAGCAGCCGGCCGCACCGGATGTCTGGGAAGCGGATTACCAGCTGGTCGCGACCCGGAAACAGCTGGACAAGCTGGTTAAATCACTCGCATCCCAGGAGAGAATCTCGGTCGATACGGAGACTACCGGACTGGACCCTCGCCAGGCGTCGATTGTGGGTTACAGTTTCTGCTGGAAACCGGGAGAGGCTTTTTACGTGCCGGTCAGGGCACCCGAGGGGCAACCTCAACTGGATCCGAAAGAAGTTCGCGAGGCCCTCAGGCCGATCCTGGAAGATCCGGGTATTCAGAAGATCGGGCAAAACCTCAAGTACGATATGGTTGCCCTGCGAAGCGAGGGGATTCGACTCCAGGGGATCTACTTTGACACCATGGTAGCGGATTACCTGGACCAGCCCGGGCAGCGCAGTCATAGCCTGGATGACCTCTCCCGGCGGTACCTGAATCACCAGATGATCCCGATAAGTGACCTGATTGGTCGTGGGAAAAAACAGAAGCGGCTCGATGAGATCGACGTGGAACAGGTTGCCCAGTATGCGGCGGAAGATGCCGATGTCCCCTTGCGTATTGTCCACCAGCTTCAACAGCAACTGGAAGAAAAGGGACTACTGGAGTTATTCCACGGGCTGGAAATGCCACTGCTGGAGGTTCTTGCCGAGCTTCAGTTCAATGGGATCTGCCTCGACGCGGAACACCTCAGGCGGCTGAGTTCTGATCTGGCCACTACTATTGATCAGCTCAAGGAGCAGATCTACCTGGCTGCGGGAGAGGAGTTCAACATTGACTCTCCTCTCCAGCTTGGCAAGCTGTTATTTGAAAAACTGCAGTTGCCTGTGATCAAGCGTACCAAGACCGGGCCGAGTACCGATGCCGAGGTCCTCGGCGAGCTTTCCAAGAGGACCGACAGTCCTTTGCCAGCGATGCTCATCCAGTATCGACAACAGGCGAAACTCAAGAGCACGTACCTCGATGCCCTGCCGGAACTGGTTCATCCCCAGACCGGCCGGATTCACTCTTCCTTCAAGCAGGACGTTGCCGCCACCGGTCGCTTGAGCTCGACGGATCCGAACCTGCAGAATATTCCGGTCCGGACGGAGCAGGGACGCCAGATTCGAACTGCTTTCCAGCCGCAGCCGGGTTGGCAGTTGCTGGCGGCAGATTACTCGCAGATCGAGTTGCGAGTGCTGGCCCATTTCTCTGCCGATGAATCACTTCGACGTGCCTTCGAAGAGGGCGCCGATATTCACTCCAGGGTCGCCGCCGAGGTGTATGGTGTGGAACTGGCGGAGGTGACCAGTGAAATGCGTCGCAGTGCCAAGGCAATTAATTTTGGTGTGATCTACGGCCAGACATCTTTTGGCCTGGCCAAGGCGCTTGATATCGACAAGGAGGACGCTGCTGGATTTATCGAGTCGTACTTCTCGGAATATTCGGGGGTCGAGAGATTTTTCGAGGAGACACTCAACCAGTGTTATCAGGATGGTTATGTCACTACCGTCCTGGGCCGGCAACGGCCGGTCGAGGGTGTTCGCCGGTCGGAAAAGAGAAAGGGATCTCGCTTTCGAAACCTTCCTGAACGGATTGCCGTCAACACGGTCATCCAGGGGTCTGCCGCGGACCTGATCAAGCAGGCGATGATCCGTCTCTACTCCCTGATGGCAGATCAGGAACTGGACTCTCGAATGCTGTTGCAGATCCATGATGAACTGGTGTTCGAGGTTCCCGAGAAGGAACGGCAGCAGATGATTGAGCTCGTGGAAGCAGAGATGGTTGCTGCGGGTGACAACCTGGATGTTCCGATTGTCGTGGATCTCAAGATGGGTAGCGACTGGGGATCGTGCGAGCCTATTGGAGACGAGTGAATACGATGCTGAGTGACAAGCCAGAGAACCGTTCGGGGACAATCGTTGTTGGCATTCTGGGTGGTATTGGGAGCGGGAAGAGCCTGGTTGCCGAGCAACTGAGGCAGATGGGAGCCGAGGTCTTTTCGGCAGACGAGGCGGGGCACCAGTCGCTGGGTGACTCTGCCGTGATGGAAACCCTGGTTGGTCGCTGGGGGGATGCCGTCCTGGATTCACACGGTCATCTTGATCGACAGGCAATCGCCGAGCGAGTTTTCCACGGTCCGGAAGCAGACAGGGAGCGAGAATTCCTGGAAGGGTTGACGCACCCCTGGATTGCAAGGGAAATGAATCTCTTTGTGGATCGACTCCGGCAACGCGCTGACCTTCAGCTTGCTGTGATTGATGCCGCCCTGCTGGTCGAAGCTGGCTGGGACAAGGCCTGTGACAAGCTGCTCTTTGTGGAAGTTGATGACGAGATTCGCTGGGATCGCTGTCGGGAGCGTGGCTGGAGTCGGCAGCAATGGGAGGCGCGTGAAGCGTCCCAGTTGTCCATCGATGAAAAGCGAGCCCGCGCGTCACTGGTCATCGATAATAATTCGGATCCAGAATCATTACGGTCTCGACTGGCAATGTTGGTTGACGAGCAGGAATTGCTGGATTCTTAAAGAATCTTGTAGCTAGGGACTTAACCTGGGCTACCCGATGGGAGATAATACCGGGTACATGCCTGCCAGGTGAATTTTGGTCCTCAGGTGGCTCACTTCCTTGGCAACCCCCTACACATCTAAATCTTCCCAGCTATTCCTGTCAGACTGTGTGCCGATCAGGACAGGCGATTAAAAGTTGGTCCTGTCAGCCGGCGTCGTTGCATTTTGACCCAACCTGTTGCACTTCCCTTCAAGCCCTGGAACCGGCGATCCGGCTTCGGGGGCGATCCTTCCACACCAGTTTCCTTCATGCCTTGGGACCAGTCGTCCCGGGAGCCTAGCTGATGTCCAACCCTGATAAGACTGGCAAATCGGTTGGTGAGACGGACGAGCTCGCCGCCGACCTGGACCAGGATGACTCGCTTTCCCGCTATGACAAGATCAAGCAGGGGGAGTCGCATATTGTTGAATTGCAGCACCTCTCGATGCCCGAATTAATCGAAAAGGCACGGACGGAGCAGGTTGAGGAGATCCAGGGTCTCAAGCGTCAGGACCTGATCTTCAAGATCCTCAAGCAGCGGGTAAAGGCGAATGGTCTGATGTTCGGGGAGGGAACGCTGGAGATTCTTCCGGATGGATTCGGTTTTCTTCGAAGCCCGGAATACCATTATCTTTCATGCCCTGACGACATCTACGTCTCTCCCAGCCAGATCCGGCGTTTCGGCCTTAAAACGGGGAGCATGGTTTCAGGCCAGATCCGGCCCCCCAAGGAAAACGAGAGATATTTTGCCCTCTTGCGTGTTGAGGCAGTGAACCACCAGGATCCCAACCTGGCCGCCTCGAAGGTTTCCTTCGACGAGCTTACTCCACTTCACCCCGAGCAACGGATCATCATGGAGTGGGATTCCGAGGAAATTTCCACGCGCGTGACAGATATGATTACCCCGCTCGGCTTTGGCCAGCGTGGCCTGATTGTCAGTCCCCCACGAGCCGGCAAGACCATTCTCCTGCAGAGAATGGCCCGGGCCGTGTTGCATAATTTCCCCGAGTCCTACGTGATCATGCTGTTGGTAGATGAACGGCCCGAGGAAGTAACTGACATGGAACGGGAGGTCCGGGGTCCCAATTGTGAAGTGGTTAGTTCCACATTTGACGAACCTGCAAAACGCCATCTCCAGGTTTCCGAGATGGTGATCGAAAAGGCCAAGCGAATGGTGGAATTTGGCAGGGACGTGGTGATTTTCCTCGATAGTATCACTCGTCTTGCCAGGGCCTGGAATGCCGAGTGTCCTCCCTCGGGAAAGATTCTCTCGGGGGGACTGGATGCCAATGCCCTGCAGTACCCCAAGCGGTTTTTCGGGTCGGCTCGCAAGGTAGAAGAGGGGGGGTCACTGACGATCCTGGCAACTGCCCTGGTGGATACCGGGAGCCGGATGGATGAAGTGATCTTCGAGGAATTCAAGGGGACGGGGAACATGGAGATCGTGCTGGATCGATCCCTGGTTGACCGTCGAATCTGGCCGGCGATCGACATCAACGCCAGTGGAACCCGACGGGAAGAAATGCTGATGGATCCAGAAGAACACCGCCTTGTCTGCCTGTTGCGACGGGGCTTGAGTGAGATGACTGCGGCCGATGCGATGCAACAACTTGTCTCTCGCCTGGAAAAGACAAAGACCAACGCGGAATTCCTGATGAGCGTGAAAGTGGATTCCTAACGCCGTGGTGGAGTGAGCCAGGTTGAGGAGAGAGCAGCATGCCAGTTGAATACAAGGATGATGGGGGATACCACGGAAGCGTCGGTATCGTGGTCTCGCGTTATAACGATTCGATCACGAATCGCCTGCTCGAGGGAGCTCTCCAAACGCTCAGGGAAGCTGAGATTGCAGAGGACAAGATCCACGTTGCCTGGGTGCCAGGAGCCTGGGAGCTACCGGTTGCAGCCCAGCGACTGGCACGCCGGGATGAGATCAAGGCAGTCATCTGCCTGGGTGCAGTGATCCAGGGGGAAACCACACATGACCAGTACATCAATCACCAGGTCAGTGCGAGCCTTGGCCAGCTGGCACTCGAGTACGACCTGCCGGTCCTGTTCGGGGTCCTCACCTGCCAGACGATGGAACAGGCATTGAATCGCGCCGGGGGCAGCATGGGGAACAAGGGTGTCGAGGCTGCCAGGGCAGCTCTGGAGATGATGGGATTATTCGGGGACATGAAGTGACCAGAGGTTCCCCTTCCGGGGGACTGGTCGAAAAAGGAAAAATGAATGCCTGGTCGAAGTGATGCCCGAGAAGCAGTTTTGCAACTCCTTTACGAGGATGACCTGAATCAAGGTGAAGCCGGTGGAAGGGATGAAGAGTTCCTCAAGGACCGGCTCGAAGGGCACCGTGAACTGGTTGCTTTTGCCCAGGGTCTGCTGGAGGGAGTCCGCACACACCGTGAAAAGCTGGACGAGGTGCTCTCACCGAGAACCCAGAACTGGACGCTTGAGAGGATGGCGGTGACCGACCGGAACAGCCTGCGGCTGGGTGCTTTTGAGCTTTTGCACACCGATACCCCTGGCCCCGTGGTCGTTAATGAACTAGTGGAAGTGGCAAAGCGATACGGGAGTGGGAAATCAGCCGGCTTCGTAAATGCGATCCTTGATCGGTTGCGAGGGGACCTGGACCAGGAGTCCAGCCCACCAGGCAGCCAGCACCCTGTAATGGACAAGTGACGATGGGGCTGTGGAAACGATTTCGACAGGGACTGGAAAAAACCCGTTCCGCCCTGCGCACCGATATCCGTGATCTCTTCAAGTCAGAAGGACGGCTGGTTGACGAGCAGTTCCTGGATGAGCTGTTTGGGATCCTGGTGCGGACCGACATGGGAGGAGGGCCAGCATCCGAGATCCAGGGGCGGATTGAAAGGGAATTCCGTGGGCGAGTCGTTCAAATGGAAGAAGTCCTTGAACAGATCCGTGCCGAGCTCAGGCAACTCATCCAACAACCCGAGGTGCCAATTGAAATGGCGACCGAGGGACCAACGGTGATCATGGTCGGGGGGGTCAA
>JAPYUD010000641.1:0-1360 GCA_029936215.1 Pirellulaceae bacterium
TTCATGCCACGCGCCTGGCGTCGACCCGTCACCCCCCGAGAGGTCGATCAGTTCATCGGCCTGTTTGCCAAGTACCGTCCAGACTTCTCGTTCTTCGAAGAGGCCATGCAGGAGGTCTTGGCAACGGTTCTGGCTGCTCCGGAATTTCTCTACCTGACTCAAACAGTGCCCGGCAGCAATGCGAGAAGGCCGCAGACGATCAGCGACGTGGAACTGGCCAGCCGTCTTTCCTTTTTCCTCTGGTCAAGTATTCCCGACGAGGAGCTGCTTAACCTTGCACGGCACGGAACACTCGGGGAACCGGGCGTCCTGGCTGCTCAAGTCACGCGGATGCTGGCGGACCCACGATCACGGCGATTTTCTGAGAATTTCGTTCAGCAATGGCTCGGCACCGACGGCCTGAGGAATGTGGTCCACGTCACGGACAGCTCATTGATGGAAGCCATGCAGGAAGAGCCTGTCGCTTTCTTTGAGGACATCCTCAATCGCAACAGCAGTGTCCTGGACTTCATCCATTCCGATTACGCCGTAGTCAACGAACGCCTGGCAGGGCACTATCGCATTGCCGGTGTGCATGGTCCCCATTTCCGCCATGTTCCGATTGAACTCCAGGCGAATCGGGGCGGTATCCTGACCGGCGCAGCGATCCTGACGATGAACTCCGATGGCAATGAGTCTCATCCGCTCAAACGGGGCATCTGGATGCTGGAACGTATCCTCCAGGATCCACCACCACCACCGCCGCCCAATGTCCCGGAAGTCGACCTGACGGATCCGGAGATCCTGAAACTGACCCTCAAAGAGCGGATTGCAGATCATCGGAGCAAGGCTGCCTGCATATCGTGTCATGCGAAAATTGATCCCTGGGGAATCGCCTTCGAGAATTACGATGCCCTGGGAGCCTTTCGTACGACCAACAAGAACAAGCCCGTGGATGCGACTTCCGAACTGTTCAATAAAGAGACGCTGGCCGGGATGATGGGATTGAAACGATACCTGCTCAGGAATCGGCAAGATCAATTTACCCGTGCACTCGTTGATAAATTGACCGCTTATGCTTTGGGCCGATCATTATCGTTTGGTGATAATGCCGATGTTGATAACCTGACGGTACATTTCAGGAAACAGGGCGATCGCCTGGGCGACCTGGTCCACTTGATCACCCAGAGCACCATTTTCAACTCGAAATAAGAGTCGAAACAGATAATGAAGAACAACACAGGTTCACTGACTCGAAGAACATTTCTTCATGGCGCAGGCGTGGCCTTGGCTTTGCCCTGGTTGGAGACTTTTGCTGCGGACACTTCTGCTCCCAACGATACGCCGAAACGTTTTGTCAGTGTCTACCATCCTGATGGTG
>JAPYUD010000642.1:0-1358 GCA_029936215.1 Pirellulaceae bacterium
AACTGGCGGTCCGTCTTCCAGGCCTGCTTCCCAGTGAGTTTGTCAAATGCCACCACGTAAGAGGACCCCTTTGTCATGCAGGAGACATAAAGCAGGTCTCCCCAGAGCCGTGGGGAGGAGCCCATGCCAAAGGTGATATCATAGGCCCCATGCTCACTAACCATATCCCGTTTCCAGACGATCTCGCCGCTACTGGCATCGACACAGGCCAGTAGTCCGCTGCCAAAAAATGCCCAGGCATGGGTCTCGTCGGCAACCGGCGTGGGGGTGGCTGCATTGTGACGGTGGGCATAAAGGTTCGCTGGCCCCTTGGCCTCCAGCACCCCGCTGCCCACCTTGACCGAGCGAATGATTTTTCCACTCGCCCTCTCCAGCGAGATAATCCAGAGGCTGCCGTCCTCCGCCTGAGACGTGACATCAATCCTGCTGGAGGTCACTGCCGGGCTGGAATTGGCACGGCCAGGTAAATTGGTTGACCAGGCGATTCCTTGCTCGTCACTCCAGTCAACTGGAAGGTCCTTTTCCCGCGAGACCCCGTCACCGGTAGCTCCTCGAAACTGCGCCCAGTCTTCCGCATCCACGGAATAAAAACAGCAGGCAGCCAGGAAACACATACCAATCGATGCCAGCGGTTGTCTCATTCTCATTATTCCCGTTCCATCCAAAGAACCTTTTTCTATCACCCACGACCACTTCACTCGGTGCCAGCAGCTTGCCTGCCCCCGGATCGTCCGATAGGTTTGTCAACAATTCTAACGTGGACCTGCGTTGTTGTCGAAGAGCCGCCCGGCTGTTGAGATTCCCAGGAGACAAAACATGAGCGACCAGATATTCCAGGGGAAGACTGCCCTGGTAACCGGGGCATCCCGTGGTATTGGCAAGGCCTGCGCGTTACTGCTGGCCCAGGCCGGCGCCGACGTGGCAGTGAATTATCGACAGAGCGAGGCGGCTGCCGCAGAAACGGTAGCCGAGATCCAGGCCCTTGGGGTCAGGTCCGTTTCCATCCAGGCAGACGTCTCCTCTCCCGAGGGGGCCGGAGACCTGGTCCAAAGCACCGTCGAGCAACTTGGCCCGGTCGACCTGCTGGTCAATAACGCCGGAATTTTTGATCGCATCAGTCACGAGGAGACCGACTGGGCACAATGGCGACAGACCATGGCCAGCAACCTGGACAGTGCTTTCCTGGTGACATGGGGGGTGAAGGAAAGCATGATCCAGCGGAAATACGGTCGGATCGTGAACATCTCGTCGATCGCGGGAGTACGGCCTCGCCCGATGTCGATCGCTTACGCGGCCAGCAAGGCCGGCATGATAGGTTTCGCCCGGAGCCTTGCCCAGGCCCTTGCCCCCCACAACAT
>JAPYUD010000205.1:0-6366 GCA_029936215.1 Pirellulaceae bacterium
TATGATCCACGTCTTGCCACCCTGGTCGCCGAGATCTTCCCCGATGATGAATGGCGTTACACGGTTCCCCGCAGTCGCCGGCGGGAGGTCCATCTACGGGGCCTGCGGCCTGCCCAAATAGGCAGCTTTGCCTGGCCCGAGGAACTCGACCGCTGGTACCGGGAAAATTATCCCAACAACTAGCCCTGGACAACAGCAGTCATTCTGCCGCCCCGGATTCCTTTTGCGAACTCTTGCGGAGACGCTGAAAGCGATCGAAGGAGATTTTTGCAACGACACAGCTCACGACGAAAAAGATCGCCCACTGGGCGTTCACCTGGCCCTCTTCTCTCCAGGAAAAGTAGGCCATCAGGCCACAAAGAACCGACCATGCCACGATCACCACCGCAGTGATTCCCAGCAGAAGTGGTGTTTCCTTTTCCCGTCTCAGAACCACAGCCATTACAAAGCAGGCACCGGTGAGTATCCAGACAGGGAGTTTCAGGTTATCGATCTCGTCATTCCCGTAGCTGAGAGGACAATTCGAGCGAGTAATCGGTCAGGACCGCATCGATCCCGATCTCCGTGGCTCGCAGCCAGTTTAACGTCTCATGTCCGGCCACGGTAGCACCGGCAATAAACACCCGTTTTCCCTGCTGGTGAATCCTCTCCACTTCCTCGGCGCTGGGAAGGTAGCGAACGTAAACCCAGTCGGTCAGCGGGTCAGCGATCGAGCCCACCAGTTCCTCGCTATCATGGGCTACCCGGGCCAGGTGAACACTGCCACTTGCGGTCCGCAGTCGTTCTCGCACCGGCTGCTCGAGAATTGACCGCCCGATAAAGAGGATCCGGTCCAGCACATCGTGCCGACGCGCTAACCGGACCAGGTCCCGTTCCACGTCCGGATCGTCCTGCTTGATATCCACTGCCACCAGTACGTCTGACTCACGATATCCTGCCAGCAACCGGAACACCTGGTCGATCGTGGGGACTTTCTCACCCCGGAACTTCGTATCAAACCAGCTACCTGCATCGAGCGACTGGATCTGCCTGAGCCTGAGTTCATTGACTCGCCCCTCTCCGTTGGTCGTCCGATCCACGGTCTGGTCGTGGATGCAAACGAGTTTTCCATCCCGGCTTCGCAGTACATCCATTTCGAAACCGAGTCGCAATTCCAGACACGCTCGAAAACTTGACAGCGTGTTTTCCGGGGACTCCCTTAAAAGTCCACGGTGAGCGACAACCAGGGGAGGGCGGACCTCATCTGCTGAAATTTCCTGGACCGCCTGGAAACCGATAATGGCCAGCAGAAAGCACGCTCTCCATTCTACTCGTGCCATCAAGGTCCCCATAAAGCTAGTCCTTTCTGATCGGGCGGGGGATCTCGTTTCGGTTGATCACACTCCCTGCCAGCTTGCCAATATATTTATCACGGTCCACCACAAGTTCACCGCCAATCAATACCTGTTCAATACCCTCGCTATATCGATGGGGCTCAAACGCATCTGCCCGATCACGCAGCCTCTCCGGGTCAAAGACAACCAGGTCCGCATGAAAACCCTCCTTGACCGAACCTCGTTCCGGCAACCCAAGAATGCCTGCCGTGAGCGACGTGGAAACACGAATTGCCTCCTCGAGCGAGATGAATCCCTGTTCAAGGGCGAAAAGCCGGATCTTGCGGGGAAAGGCACCATAGAACCGCGGGTGAACCGGGCCGTCTCCTGGCAGGGTGATTGCCCCGTCGGTGGAGGTGCAGGTCCAGGACTGTCCTGCAAGCGCCGCCACATCTTTTTCTGACATCGAAAATCCTCGCAGCCGGACTCCCCCGGGACGCTTCCTGTCTCCCTCCAACTGGAGACGAACGGCCATTTGGACCGCATCGCATTTATCCGCTTCGGCCAGCATGGCAAGTGACTGGCCGACATATGTCTTGTCAGGATATTCCAGCACCAGGATCTGGGCTGCACCACCCCGCCGCATGATCTCGTGGGCAATATCCAGCCGCATATCCTTGTCGATCGCCGGGACCCCGATTGCTTTCTCCA
Source organism: Pirellulaceae bacterium (assembly GCA_029936215.1). Taxonomy (GTDB): domain Bacteria; phylum Planctomycetota; class Planctomycetia; order Pirellulales; family Pirellulaceae; genus SAT2750. The sequence goes on from JAPYUD010000205.1 coordinate 2,025, forward strand.
CCAGTTCCGCTGGAGACATTCCTTCGATCTGCAGACCTGTACCAGCGAGCCGCCCTCCAAGCCAGCCGGGAATCAGCACGATCCGGCCATCGGTCCCGCTTGTATTGTAAGCGTACTGGTCTGCAAAGATCTTCACCCCTCCGGCCCGCGCCTTGTCGATCATGTCAATCATGATCCGGCTGGACCCCCAGAAATCCACTCCCTTGGCCTTGATGTGTGTGGCGACCACGTTCACACCCGTCGATTCGGAGATGTTGATCAATTCCCTGATGTTATCGATCATCGACGGTTGTCGAGGGTCATCCCTGCTGGGCAGGTACCACATGGGGCTGCTTCCGGAACTCCGTTCATGCACAACGTAGACACCCTTGTCGGGTGCCAACCGGGCTACCAGCGCATTCATTTCGCGTTCGTTACTCCAGCGACCCGGAACATATTCCAGGCCAGCCGACATACCGAAGGCGCCTTCTTCCATTCCCTGGCGAACAAGTTCCCCCATCGCCTCGATTTCATCTCGAGTCGCCGTACGGCGATAGTCATTTTTCATCACCGCTCGCCGCACGGTGCCATGACCGATCAGCTGGACCACGTTAAGGCCAACGCCCAGGTCTTCCATCTCCCCTCGCTGGCTGGCAATGGACTCCGGACCCCGACCATCCTGGTTTACCACCACCGTGGTAATCCCCTGGGTGACCAGGTTCGGCGCGGATCGACGTAGCGGATCCTCGTCCAGCAGGCCCCGGTCCGCATGGCTGTGCATGTCGATAAAGCCTGGAGCAACAATCTTCCCCCTGGCATCAATAACCCGCTCCGCTCCATGGTCGGTAAGATTCCCCACCGCAACGATACGTCCCTTGCCGACTCCCACATCTGCCTGGAAGGCCGGCTTTCCCGTTCCATCGATCACCGTGCCCCCCCGCAGCAACAGGTCGAATCGTTTCTCGGTGTCCCGGGATACTGTTGATTTCTGCTTGGGAGGCTGCTCGGGGCGGGCAGCTGCAATCAGGACCAGGAGCTTTCCGAAATCCGCCTTGGATACCGCCGTCTTGTCCTGGAAGGAGTTCACTCGATGGCAGACCACCAGGTCCCACTCGGGGACCACCACCAGGTACTGGCCGCGGAACCCGCGAGCCGAAAACGAACCCTCCGGCAGAGAGATCCCCGGGTACTGTTTCCCCTCCACCGTCACCCACCACATGTACCCGTAACCACCGGACGAGCCGGCATCCGAGTAGGACCGGGTACTCTCGGCTATCCAGTCGCGTGGCACCAGTTGCTTGTCCTGCCAGAGGCCCTTTCGAAGTGCCAAAAGGCCAATCCTTGCCAGGTCCCGTGTGCTAAGAACAAACGGGTATGCCGGGTGCACCGAGTCATCTCCGGTCACATACCTGGTGTGCCTTGGACGAACAAAGTCCTGGAGCTGCAGCGGGCCGGCAAGCTGCCGCTCGAACTCCTCGAAGATGCTCCGGCCGGTAAGGTTTTCAAAGACCGTACCGACCGTGTTAAAGTCCCAGTTATTGTAGTACCAGAACGTGTTTGCTGGATGCGAACCTCGCTCCGGGCGACGGGCTGCCATTGCCGCAGTTTCATAAAGGGCAGGATGGTAGATCCCTGAACGGGCCTTGAGCAGGTCCGAGATGCGGGCCTTCTTTTCCATCTCCGTCAGCGACGGTTCATTATCATTGATACCCAGTTCCGCCAGCGTCCTCTCCAGATCGATGGTGCCGTTATCCACGTGGTTCCCGAACAGCAGGCTAAGCACACTCTTGCGCAGTGAGTGACATTTAAGAGGCAGGGCAGGCGTCCCCCACTGGTCGACGACCACGCCTCCCTGGACGATAACCACGGCCGCTGTATCGAGGGTATGGGTAAAGTCACGTGCCTCGGCAAGTTTTTCTTCCGACCACCCCATCTGCCGGGGAGATTCCAGGACCGTCCATTCCTTCCCGGGGTATTGTTCTGCAGTGGCGGATGCGGAGAAACTCAACACCACGATCGCCAGGGAAGTGATTCGCAACAACATGGACTTGCCAGTCAGGGAAGAAGAAAACAGGGAGACCCGGGTTTTGCGTCCCATTCTAGTTCATTCTAAAGAGGCGTGTGTTGCCAGGAACAAGGGAAAGCAGGCAACAGGTTGTCGACAACGCCTTGGCCGCTTATCAATGAGGAAAGAAAACATCTTTTCCGGGAGGACCACCATGACACGGCAACTGCTCGTCGGCGCAAGCCTGCTTTTTGTCCTCCCGTTTCTTGCTCTAGCGGAAGAACTTCCCCGTGGCGAAGCCTCCTCCGTCTCCATCCAGGACGACGCGATTAGCGAGGCAACCGCGGTACTCAAGTCAGAAGTCGCCAATGGAAATATCGCCGGTGGCATGCACATGGTGATCCGCCATGGCAAGGTCGTTCACTTCGCCGTCGAGGGGGTGGGCGACATCGAGGATGGCCGGCCCCTGAAAGCCGACTCGATCATGCGAATCTACTCAATGACCAAGCCCATCACGTCGGTCGCTGCCATGACACTCTGGCAGGAGGGCGCGTTCCGCCTGGATGATCCAGTGGCCAAGTATATCCCGGCCTTCAAGCAGACGAAGGTACTGGTGATTGACGGCGATGCGGAGAAGATGGTGGAGCTGGAACGGCCAATTATCGTTCGTGATCTATTTCGTCATACCGCTGGCTTTACCTACGGCACCGGTATGCCCGAGGCCTTCGGCACGCATTACAAGAGAGAGCAGATGCTCTACACAAAACGCGGGATGTTCCCGCCAAAAATGTCGATTGCCAGGGCAGCCGAGGGCCTGGCCCGCATCCCCCTGCTGCATCAGCCAGGCGAACGATTTACCTATGGATTAAACGTCGACCTGCTTGGCAGGCTGATCGAGATCTGGTCGGAGAAACCGCTGGACGAGTATTTCAAGGAGACCATTTTCGAGCCCCTCGGCATGCACGACACCGGATTCTTTGTCCCAGCCAACAAGGCGAATCGTTTTGTCTCCTGCCACGGCAAGGAAGAAGACAAACTGATTGTTGTGGACAAGGCCGAAGAAAGTCCTTACCTCTCGAAACCGGATTTCCTTTCCGGCGGAGGTGGGCTGGTCTCGACGATGGAGGATTATGCTCGCTTCTGCCAGGGACTGGTCAATCTCGGGGAACTCGACGGAAAACGGATCCTGGACGAATCCACCGTTCGCCTGATGTTCACCAACCAGCTCGCCCCTGCCACCGGTCCCCTCCGTTTCGGACTTGGCTTTGCCATCCAGAACATCTCCCTGGGAAGCGGTGACCACGAGAGAACCGCCCTCGCTTATCGCTGGGGAGGTTATGCGAACACCGCCTTCCAGGTTGTCCCCTCCGAGGGCATGGCCCAGGTCTTCATGAGGCAACTGATTCCCTCTAACCACCGGGTGTCCAGAAAGCTCTTCCCGATCGTTTACCAGGGCACGCAGTAAAATCCCCGCATGACCAACTGCCCCACCACTGAGACTCCTTGCAAGCCTATCCCATGAACACATCCTCTCCAGCGACCGACACCACCCCCGGTGGACGCGAGCTAAAACCACTGGATCCCCAGATTCGCAGTATCCAGCCAGCTGGCGGTGTCTGCATGCGGATAGAACTGGCCTGGGGACATTTACGGCGAGGACTGCTACGGGTCTTCCGGCGCCGCTACCTGCGGCGGATGGAATCCACACGCCAGGGCGACGTGAATGTCTGTCCACACCCGGTCCTGGATCCACGAGACATCAAGTTCCACCGTAATCTCGGAGGTTACTGGTGGAAGCCGGAGGACGATCCATTTACACGCCGTGGCCAGCTTCCATTTATCCGAGCCGGCCTGGCTGAGATTGTCATCTTCACGCTCCTCTTCACCGCCTGTGGCGTGGGCCTCTACTTTCTTTACTGGCCACTGGCGATTATCCCCGCCTTGCTGGAACTGGAGATTCTCTGGTTTTTTCGGAATCCACGTCGCAGCATCCCCCAGCTACCAGGGCAGGTGGTGTCCCCGGCCGACGGGAAGGTCGATGTGATTGAGCATCTGGATCATGATCCAGTGATCGACGGACCCGCCGTGAGGATCTCGATTTTCCTTTCTGTCTTTAACGTCCACATTAACCGGTCTCCTATTCAGGGGATGGTTTTTGCCATCAACTACCGACCGGGGAAATGCACCAGTGCAACCCGGCCCTCATCGGCTGAGGTCAATGAACAGCTGGAGATCCAACTGGAACAAGTAGACGCACCCCACCGCGTGATAAGACTGACACAGATCACCGGGGCCATCGCCCGTCGGATTGTTTGTTGGACCCGCCCAGGCGACGAACTGGAACGCGGAGAACAGTAC
>JAPYUD010000206.1:0-6349 GCA_029936215.1 Pirellulaceae bacterium
TTCCACTCCAACTCGAGCGAGGACACCCGGGGGAAGTACCTGGTCGCGGTATTGCTGGTCCTGCTCATCGAAGAGTTCCCAGCAGGGCATGCTGATCACTCTCGAGGCAATTCCTTCAGCGGTGAGCTGGTCGTGCGCGGCGAGGCAGATATCGACCTCGCTGCCACTGCCCAGCAGAAGCACCTCGGGATCTCCCTCGGCATCCGCAAGGACGTAGGCTCCCCGCTCGACTGCCGGGGCAGGGTACTTCTCGCGACAGAGCGTGGGGAGCCCCTGACGTGTCAGGACCAGCATGGAGGGACGGTCCGTTATTTGAAGAATCGTGCGGTAACACTCGGCAACTTCGCCGGCATCCGCCGGCCGCAGGACAAGCAGATTGGGCATCGCCCGGCAGGCTGCCAGCTGGGCCACCGGCTGATGCGTGGGCCCGTCCTCTCCAAGCCCGATCGAATCGTGTGTCATCACGTAGATCACCGGCTGGTGCATGATCGAGCTGAGCCGGAGGGAGGGCCGGAGGTAGTCTGTGAAGATAAAGAAAGTCGCACAGTAGGGCCGCAGGCCCGAGAGGGACATGCCATTGGAGATGGCCGCCATCACATGTTCCCGGATACCAAAGTGCAGGTTCCGCCCACCGTAGTTATCGGCACTGAAATGCCCCGCATCCTCATCGTCCAGAAGGGTCATCGTGGAGGGTGCCAGGTCGGCCGAACCACCCAGCAGCCAGGGAATATTCGCTGCCAGGCCATTGATGACCGTGCCCGAGGAAACCCGGGTAGCAAGCCCTTTCTCGTCGGCGGCAAAAGTCGGGATCCCCTCATCCCAGTTTTCCGGTAACTCTCCCTGCCAGATACAGCCAAGCTGGTGTGCTTCGGAGGGAAACTCGCTGCTGTACTGGTCAAACTGCTGTTGCCACTGTTGCTGTTCTCTGCCCCCCCGTGTGCCAACCCCCGCCTGCATGTGCTGGAGAACCTCCTCGGGCACGTGGAACGGCTCTTCCGCCGTCCAGCCATAGGCCTGCTTGGTAAGAATGATCTCTTCTTCTCCCAGCGGCGCTCCATGGGCCGCGTGCGAGTCCGCCTTGTTGGGGGACCCATAGCCAATCACGCTCCGCAGGATCACCAGCGTGGGCCGATCGCTGGTCTGCTGGAAAGATGCCAGGGCATCGCGAATGGCGTCCAGGTCATTGGCATCCTCGACCGTCACCGTGTTCCAGCCCAGGCCCTTGAAACGAGTGGCCACGTCCTCGCTGAAAGAAAGGTCTGTCTCCCCCTCAATGGTGATCCGGTTATCGTCGTAGATCCAGCAGAGGTTCCCCAGCTTGAGATGCCCCGCCAGCGAGGCCGCCTCACAGCCGATCCCTTCCATCACGTCACCATCACTGCAGACGGCATAGACGTTGTAGCCAAACAGATCGAATCCTGGCCGGTCATACCGTGCCGAAAGCCAGTTGGCGGCCATTGCCATCCCGACACTGGTTCCAACCCCCTGGCCAAGTGGTCCGGTCGTCATCTCGATTCCTGCCGCATCTCCCAGCTCGGGGTGCCCGGCACAGGGACTCCCCAGCTGGCGAAACGACTTGATGTCATCCAGCGAAATGGACGGCCCCTGCTCTCCTTCATTCTGGACTCCGGCCAGGTGAAGAATGGAATAAAGCAGCATCGAGGCGTGACCGCAGGAGAGTACGAAACGGTCTCTCCCTGGCCATGATGGATGCGCCGGATCGTACCGGAGCACATCATTCCAGAGCACGTAGGTGACCGGGGCAAGGGCCATCGGGGTACCAGGATGGCCACTATTCGCTTTCTGTACGGCATCCATCGAAAGTGTTCGAATGGTATCGATGGCACGTTGTTCTGTCGACATTCGTTTTCCTTCCTTTTCTCTTTGATTACCAATCAATCATAGAGGTCCACTGTTTTCAACCCGGGCAACTCAGATCGGGAGCCAGTTGAAGCTATTTGCCCTTGCAGCAGGGAGGAATGTTCCTGTATAGGAAGCCGATCCACGGTTCATTTTCCTGGCACCCCTGTTTTCCGGCCCACTCCGATGACGACACCAGAACCCTCTGCATCTCGCAAGAAGATCGATCAGCGAGTTGACCAGTTAGAGACCCTTTTCACGCACCTGGAGAAAACGGCCAAGGACCTGGATGAAGTGGTAATTGATGGCCACCAGCGGATCGACAACCTGGGTCGTCAAATCCAGGACCTGCAGCGACGGGTTACAGAAAACCCGGATGCAGCGGGCGACAAGGAGAGCGACTGAGCAGGTGCCTGGCTGCTGCAGCCAACCACCATGACAGGTACACTGGATGGGTTAACCGATCCAGACCCCAACTCAATTCCCTGCCATGTCCTCTCTCCCTCCAGCCCCATCCTCTCCCACCCTCGCTCGCAGCCTGGGGACGACGACAGCGATGGCTATCGTGGTGGGAAGTGTGATCGGGTCAGGGATCTTTCTCAAGCCCGGTGTGATTGCAGAAGCGGGGGGCCAGTTCCCACTCATTATCACGGCCTGGATCATCGGCGGCATGGTCTGCCTGTTCGGCGGACTCTGCATGTCTGAACTGGCATTGATGATCCCCAAGGCCGGTGGACATTACGTTTACGTCCGAGAGGCTTATGGCCGGCCATCCGCCTTCCTCTGTGGCTGGAACGACTCGCTGCTAGTCCAACCGGCAGCCAACGGCGCGCTGGCGATCGCCTGCATGGGTGCCTTTGCCGAGATGTGTAACTACCCGGGTGATTTCTCAATCTGGACCGCCACCGTGGCAGCCACCGGGATCATTCTTGTCCTGACTGCCCTCAATGTGGCCGGGGTTGCCTGGGGAGGCCTGATCCAGACCGTCACCACGTTTATCAAGGGAGGCTTCCTGATCCTGTTCGCACTCTTGCCTCTGGTCTTCTGGTTCAGCGGAAGCCCTGATGCAGCAAGCCTGGAGAATCTTTCTACAAGCAATCTTCCAGACATGACTCTTGCCAAAAGGCTGACCATCATCTTTCTGGCAATCATGTGGGCTTACAACGGCTGGCATTTCATCACCCCTGTGGCCGAGGAAATCAAGGACCCGGAAAAGAACATCACCCGGGCATTGACCTGGGGCATCCTGATCCTGATTGCCATCTACGTTGCCTTCACGGTGGCCCTGCATACCATCCTGCCGATGTCCGAGATCGCTGCGGCGGATGAAGATGCACCCCAGCGGGCGATCGAGCAGCTGTTTCATTCCCAGGGACCGGCGCTCTCGGCACTGGCAGGTAACGTGCTCTCCGCGGTCGTGATGATCAGTACCTTCAGCGCCATTAATGCCGGGCTACTGGTTGTCCCCCGCGTGACCTATGCGATGGCACGGGACCGGGTCTTCTTTCCCAGCTTGGGAAACGTGCATCCCCGCTTCCGCACTCCCGCACGCTCCATTCTCCTGCAGGGAGTTGTCGCCATCATCCTGCTTCTGATCGCCGCGGTGGGAGTGACAAACATTGACAGGCTCAAGGAGGTCGACCTGTTTGACTTGCTCAGTAACTACAGCGTGTTTACCAGTGTGGTCTTTTACGTGATGGCGGTTGGCGCCGTGATGATACTGAGGGTCCGACAGCCGAACCGGGAGCGACCTTACCGGGTCCCCGGCTACCCGTTTACACCAATCATTTTCCTGGTCTTTAATGCCTGGTTCCTGTACCAGGTCTTTGCCGAACAGCTCCAGGATGCACTGATTGGGGCCAGCTTGATCGTGCTGGCCATTCCTGTCTATTACCTGATGCGCCGGCGCTGGTTATAGCGACGAGGGCCTGACGATTGACCATCCAGCGGCGGAGACATAGGATGATTTTTAGTCAACGTTGAGCTTGATCCTTTCTCACCAGCTCGTCCCATGCAAACACTCCATCTTTGCATCTCGCTTGGCCCGCTGGCGGTCTACCTGTTCCTGGTTGGGCTGATTAATTCCCGCCGCAGGCCATTTGTTACCAGCGGTGCCCGGGACATGGCGGCCCTGGGAATTGCCCTGAGTGGATTCTTCATCATTGGCCCCTTCCAGCTTTTCGTCCCGGATACGGCGGCGGACCGCTTTGGGCCGTACATCTGGCTAATGATGATCACGCTCTATGTGCTGGCCTGGACCCTTGGCGTGCTTTTGATGCGGCCCCGGCTGGTACTCTACAACATCACCACCGACCAGCTGAGACCACTGCTGGCAACCACCGTCAAGCAGCTTGATCCGGAGATGCGACGGGCAGGCCAGTGCCTGATCATGCCCCAGCTGGACATCCAGCTGACGGTAGAACCTGCCGGCCCCCTGCGGTGCGTCCAGCTTGTTGCCGCAGGGCCCAGCCAGGATGCAGCAGGGTGGCGAAAGCTGGAGATTGCTCTTGCCAAGAGGCTCAAGGCATCCCACGCCCCGGTCAACTGGTACGCCACTATCCTGATGGCCTTTGCCGTCGGTATCGGAGCGATCATCACGGTCCGGATGGCAAGTGACCCCCAGCTTGTAAGCCAGCAACTGCAGGAGATGTTGCGGCTGTAAGCACACCGCCGCCGACTTCTTACTCGCTGTCAGCATCCAGCCTTTGTCCAACCGCGATCACCATCCGCGGCGAGGCCGAGGGGGAATTACTGAGAATTCCTGAAACGGAGCGGATCGTACCGTCCGCATGCTCCAGGTACTCCTTGTTGTCCAGTTCACCGGCCAGGTAGATCAGGTTCTGGACAGAAACGGAATTCCCGGAAGGCTGCGCTCCGTCAACCGGGTTCTTGCCACGTGCCAGCAGGGACTCGTGGTCATCCGAGGTAAAGAAAAAGCCGCTGTTCTCATCATCCCAGAAGAGCTCCAGCTGGATTTTCATCAGCCGGTCTGCCTCGTCGAGCCATTTTTTCTTGTCCGTCGCACGGTGCAGGGCGATCAACCCTTCCACCAGGAAGGCATAATCGACCACGTATGCATTGAGCTTCGCTTCCCCGTCGCGGTAGGTCCGCAACAAACGTCCCTCCTTGGTGGAAAGTTCCTCGAGCACAAAAGTTGCTGCTTTCTCCGCTGTTTCGATGTAACCTGGTTCCTCAAGCAACCGCCCCGCGTCAGCAAAACCGCGAATCATCAACCCGTTCCAGCTGGTCAGGATCTTGTCATCGGTAAATGGCCGGACCCGCTCTGCTCTTAACGTGAAGAGTTTCTGACGGACAGGCCGCAACTGTTCTTCCAACTGCTTGTGACTTAGCTCTTTCCCCGTTGCCAGTGCCGAACGGGTCTTTGACAGGAAGGGAACGTAATACTCCTGTTCAAAGTTCGGCCCATCGTTGATCCCGTAGATGCCGGCAAACAGGCTGTACTCGGCAGCCTCCAGGTTTTCTTCCAGCTGCTGCTTCTCCCAGCGATAGAAACGACCCTCCTCTCCCTCGGAATCCGCATCCAGGGCCGAATAGAAGCCCCCTTTCTCCCCGGTCATCTCGCGTTCGACAAAGTCCAGTATCTCCTGGACCACCAGACGGTATTCCTCGTCCCCACTCAACTTGTACGCTTCGCTATAAACGCTTGCCAGCTGACCATTGTCATAGAGCATCTTCTCGAAGTGAGGAATCAGCCAGAAACGATCCACGCTGTAGCGATGGAACCCCCCTCCCAGGTGATCCCGGATACCTCCCATGGCCATCCGGTCCAGCTGCCTGGCGAGCATTTTCCATTCCGGCAATTCCTTGATCTCTCCCTCCGCCTGTTGAAGGCGGTAGACAAGGAAATCAAGGTTCGAGGGAGACGGAAACTTGGGTCTCATCGGTTCGGCAGGAGAAAATCCGAACCCCCCATACTCGGCATCGAACTGCTGCTGCAGCGATTCAACGGTGTTATCCAGGACCTCCTTGCCCAGCGGTGTCAGCGATACCGGCCGCCGACCATCCAGGTCTGCCTTGACGTATTCGGCAAGTTTTTTTCCATCCTTTTGCAGTACTTCCGGCATTTCTTTCCAGGCCTGCTGGACCTTCTCTGTCAACGGCAGGAAACCGATGATCCCCTCTCGATCCCCATCCCGCGCCGGAAAATAGGAGCCACCAAAAAAGGGCTCCGCGTTGGGCGTCATGAAGACACTCATCGGCCAACCACCACGGCCATTAATCATCACTGTTGCCCGCATGTAGATCTGGTCAATGTCCGGTCGCTCCTCACGATCCACCTTGATGCAGACAAAGTGCTCGTTGAGATACTTGGCGATCTCCTCGTCCATGAAAGACTCATGTTCCATCACATGGCACCAGTGGCAACTGGAATATCCGATGGAAAGAAAAACCACCTTGTTTTCCTTCTTCGCCTTTTCAAAAGCCTCTTCACCCCAGGGATACCAGTCGACCGGGTTGTGGGCGTGCA
>JAPYUD010000207.1:0-6343 GCA_029936215.1 Pirellulaceae bacterium
GTCAAGAGCCAGGCAAATGCCGCCGAGAGCTGGCTGCGGAAACCTACGACCAGTGCCACACCGGCACCCAGCCGGGCAACCAGGAGCAGCCACTGCCACGCCGGGGAGGTCCAGAGCAGGTGAAGCGACCAGGACCCTGTTCCCTGGTGATATGCACTCACGGTCTCGGCCGGCAGCGCACCCCCGTCAAGGTAGAGTGCCGAGAGGTCAAGCCCCTGGAAGATCACGTCGTAGATCAACAGGAGGGCGATTGCAATCCGAAAACAGCCCAGGCTGCGCAGGTCGATCCGGAAGGGGTTCTGGCAACACCGAACGGATACATGGCCTGTTTTCTGCATCGATGAACACCGTAACAGGAGCGAAGCTGGTTACTATTCGCCTTCGGTGATTCAAACCGGTTAGGATGAGGAAATTCGCTGCGACAGTTACCCGCTCGCGTGCGATGTCGGTTTTTAGTATATCGATGATACTCCCCGCTGACAGCGGGAAAAGTAGTCCTCGCTGGTTATGGAAATAGCCACCGGCAAAGAGTAAAAAGTAGCCATCATGCCAGACCCTTCCCACCCTACCGTCAGCAAACAGATCCTGCTGAGGATACTGCTGCTCTGCCTGCTACAGCCTCTCACGATAGCAGCAGACGAGGTTACCGAGGCAATCCAGGTGATTGCCAAAACAGGCGACCAGGCCCGTGGCTCGGAATCCGCCGCAGCTGCAGTCAAGAGACTCACAGAAGAGGACATCTCGATCGTACCGCGTTTGCTCAGCGCCATGGATACTCCGAACATCGTGGCAGCCAACTGGTACCGGCAAGCTTACGAGATCATCATTGAGAGCGAACTGGGAAAAGAGAATCCACGTATCCCGGTCGAGCTACTGAAGAAGTTCGTGCTGGATCGAAAACACCAGGGCCGGGTGCGACGGCTGGCCTGGGACCTGCTTGACCGGGTCGAACCGGGCTTTCGCCAGGCAGAGACACCGCTGCTGCTGGATGATCCGGAGTTTGGCCGTGACGCGGTGGAACGGACGATGCAGGCTGCTCAGCAGCTGCTTGACGACGGCAAGCAACAGGAAGCAATTGCGGTTTACCTGAGAGCATTCAATGCCAGCCGACTGGATAACCAGATCCGGGCAGCCGCCGATCGACTGGGACAACTCGGCGAGCCGGTCAACATCATCGAGCACATGGGGTTCCTCCACCGCTGGTACCTGCTGGGTCCCTTCGATGCCCCGGGTTTCAGCGGTTACCAGATGTCCTTCCCCCCGGAGAAGAAAGTCGACCTGGCAGCCGAGTACACCGGCAAGGATGGCACTCCCATTCGCTGGCAGGCCAGCCAGTCTGCAGATCGGCTAGGCCAGCTGAACTTGGCCACGGGCATTGCTCCGGTCAAGGAAGCGGTGGGATATGCCTATGCCGAGGTCCATTCACCGCGGGAGCAGGATGTCCAGCTCCGCTGTGGGGCAGATGACAACATGACAGTCTGGATCAATGGAAAGAAGACCTTCACCCGTCTGCAGTGGCTCAACGGTACGCGGCTGGACCGTTTCACCAGCCCGGCACACCTGGAGGAAGGCATCAACACCATCCTGGTCAAGATCTGCCAGGGCCCCCAGCACAAGAACCCGGCAGTCCCCAATAACTGGTCCATGCAGCTGCGACTTTGTGACCGCACCGGCGGATCGGTCCAGGTCCGGATCAGCCGCCCCCTGCTCACAGAACTTCCCAAGCCGTAAGGATCGCACGATGCGACATTTCCCCTCGAGCCTCTGCCTGGTCATTCTCCTGGCCGGGACGATGCACCTGCCTGGCCAGGAGTGGACCCAGTGGCGGGGGCCAGATCGCAACGGGGTCCAGCCCCAGGCGGTTATTCCAGTGGAGTGGTCCGGTACAAAAAACGTCCAGTGGAAGACGCCCCTGCCGGGAATGGGGATCTCCAGCCCGATCACCTGGCAGGATCGAATCTTTATTGCTGCCGCAGAGCGGCAGCGCCCCGACCAACTCCACCTGCTCTGTATTTCAAGGAGCACCGGCTCGGTGCTCTGGCATCGCCGCTGGTGGGGTACCGCCCCCACCCGCTTTCATTCCAGCAAGAGCAGCATGGCGAGTCCCACACCGGTTACCGATGGCAGGTCCGTCTATGCCTTCTATGGCACCGGCGACCTGTTCTGCGTTGACCTTGAAGGCAACCAGCAGTGGCATCGATCGCTGGCAACCGAGTATGGCAGATTCGAGAACCGTTTCTCGGCCACAAGCTCACCATTGATCTACGAGGACCTGGTGATTCTGCAGTGTGACCACTACGGCCCCTCCTACCTGCTGGCCATCGACCGCCGGACAGGGAAAGACAGCTGGAAACAGGATCGTCCAGGCAAGTGGCTCAGCTGGTCGTCGCCCCGGCTGATCCAGGTCAACAAGCCTGGCAAGGGGCAACCGGACAGCGAGCTGGTCGTCACCGGCTCTCTCTCGATCGACGGACTCGACCCGCGCAGCGGCACGCCGCTCTGGACCGTTGGCGGAATGCGTCGGGAGTGCATCCCCACACCGGTCATTGCAGACGGTGTGCTTTACGCGGTCAGTGGTCCCAAGGGTCCCTCGCTCGCCATCCGGCCGGGCGGCCGGGGGGATGTGACAGGGAGCCACGTGATCTGGGAAAACCTCCGCGGGGCACCTTTTGTCCCCAGTCCAATCCTGGTGGGTGATTATTACTACCTGGTCGACGACCAGGGAATTACCACTTGTTTGCGAGTCGACAACGGTGAGCGGGTCTGGCAGAAGCGGCTACCAGGGGCCTACACGGCATCCCCGGTGGCCACCAGCAGCCACATCTACTTCACCAGCGAAAGCGGTGAAACCACCGTTATCAAGGCCCACGTGTCGACCTACGAGCAGGTCAGTCGTAACGAGCTTGGAGAAGCAGTATTTGCTTCTGCAGCCGTTACCAGCAGGCAACTATTGATCCGAACCACCGGGCACCTGTGGTCGATTTCCAGCCCCTGAAAAACAGCCTCTTTCTTATCAGAAAACAACGAAGTTGACGCCCCGCCCACCCTCTCCGTAAACTCTAGGTAGGAGAATCAACAGGCCGTACGGTATGGCTCCTCGATTCTCACTTTTGGTGATCTTCACAGTCGTTGGAAAGACGTGATGCTTCGAGTGAACCACATTACCTCGACCGCTTTGGCAGGCATCCTGTTGCTGGTACAGGGCGTCCTTTCGGCTGCGGATCCACCAACTTTTGAAGAGGACATTGCCCCGCTGCTCAAGCAGCACTGCAGCACGTGTCACAACCCCCAGACCCGCAAGGCAGAACTGGATGTCAGTAGCGCCCAGGGACTTTTCAGTGGCGGTGAATCGGGACTCCTCATTGTCCCGGGCAAGCCGGATGAGAGCCTGCTCTGGGAGATGCTGCACGATGAACTGATGCCCCCCGAGGACGAAACCCCACTCAAGAAAGAAGAGCTGGAAACTTTCCGCCGCTGGATTGAGGCAGGCACCCCCTTCAAGGACAAGACCGATCCGGCCACACTGCTGGCGGCCGGCGAGGTCAACCAGCACGACATCCAGCCGATCATGCTTCTTCGCTGCACCGCCTGCCACGGGCTTCGGCGCAAGGAAGCAGATCTGGACCTACGATCTCGCCAGGGCATGCTCACCGGTGGCAAGTCGGGACCGGCAATCGTGCTGGGAAAACCGGACGAGAGCCTGCTGCTTAAACGCATCCATGCGGGCGAGATGCCTCCCAGGGAAAAACTGATCGTGGCCGGGGTCAAGCCGGTCACGGACGCGGAAACCGAGAAGCTCCATCGCTGGATTGAGCTCGGGGCGCCAACCATTGAGCTACTGCCCGATGTCCCCACGACCGATCCTGACCCACTCGTCACGGCGGAGGATCGCCAGCACTGGTCATTCCAGCCCCCTTCCGAACCGGAAATCCCGTCGCCCCGTGACCGCTCGCTGGTCGACAATCCCATCGATGCTTTCCTGCTCGAGAAACTCAACGAGCAGGGGCTCAGCTTTTCGCCAGAAGTCGACCGTGCCACACTGCTGCGGCGTGCGTCGTTCGATCTGACGGGCCTTCCCCCCACACCGGCAGAGGTGAAGAAGTTCCTCTCTGACAATCATCCACTGGCCTACGAGCGGGCGATCGAGCAGCTTCTCGCCTCGCCCCATTACGGGGAACGCTGGGGACGCTTCTGGCTCGACGCCGCCGGCTACGCCGACTCGGAGGGCAAACGAAGTGCTGACCCGGTCCGGCCCTTTGCTTACCGTTACCGGGACTACGTGATTCGAGCATTCAACTCCGACAAGCCTTATTCACGTTTCCTGCAGGAGCAACTGGCCGGTGATGAACTGGCCGATTACACCGACCCGGAGAAGATCACACCCGAGATTGTCGACAACCTGGTTGCCACCGGTTTCCTCCGCATGGCCCCGGACGGTACCGGGTCGGATATCGTTAACCGGGTTCCCGAGCGAATGGAAGTGGTCGCTGATGAGCTGGAGATCTTTGGATCGACGATACTCGGACTGACGCTCAAGTGTGCCCGCTGCCACAGTCACAAGTATGACCCCATCCCGCAGAGGGATTACTACCGCCTGGTCGACATCTTCAAGGGCGCAATGGATGTCCATGACTGGCTCAAGCCGGTGAGCGTCCAGGGGCAGAGTGATAGCAAGGTCCCATCACGTTTCCTGGACGTGATTCCCGTCGAGGAACGTCAGCAGATCGAGGAGCATAACCAGGAGGTGCAGGCCGAGATCGACAAAGCCCGCACACCGCTGGAGGATCTTGCTCTGAAGCTTCGTGCCGAGCACAAGGCAACCCAGCTGGCCGCCATCCCGGAACAGATCCGTGCGGACGTCGAGGCAACGCTCTCGATCAAGCAGGGCGATCGCAGCGAGATCCAGAAGTACCTGGCAGAGAAGTTCGAGGCGCAGCTGCAGCGGACCGACAAGCAACTGGAAGCGAACAAGGAATACAAGCAGCTAAGTACCGAGGTCACCGCGGTGGTCCAGGGCTGGCAGTCGCAGCGCAGGGTGGTCCCTCGCATCCGGGCCCTCTGGGACCGTGGCGACCCCTCGCCGACCTATATCTTCCGCCGGGGGGATCATCGTATTCCCGGACGGCTGGTAGGCCCTGGCCTGCCAAGTGCCCTGACCGATGGACAGACCCCCTTCGAACCGGCCGAGTCGTGGGAGGGTTCAGGAAAAACCGGTCGGCGGCTGGCCCTGGCAAACTGGCTGATCGAACCCGGTCATCCACTCACCTCGCGAGTGATGGCCAACCGGATCTGGAAGCATCACTTTGGCGAGGGGATCGTGCGATCCCTGGACAATTTCGGCAAGCTTGGCACCCTTCCCTCGCATCCGGAACTGCTTGACTGGCTGGCGCTGCGATTCGTGGATTCGGGCTGGAGCATCAAGCAGATGCACCGCCTGATGATGACATCACGGGCTTACCGCCAGGGATCGACGATTACCGATGAACTGGTAGAAAAAGACCCGGACAACTCGCTACTGACCCGCATGCCGCTGCGCCGCCTGGATGCCGAGGAGGTAAGGGATTCATTGATCCACGTCAGCGGTATGCTGAGGGAAGAACCCTTCGGCCGCCCGGACCAGGTGGATGTCCGCAAGGACGGGCTGGTGACCGCGATCAGCAGCGGCAACGGCTACCGCCGCAGCGTCTACCTGCGGCAACGGCGAAAGGAAATGCCAACTTTCCTGGAGACCTTCGACCTGCCGCAAATGAACCCCGCCTGCCAGGCCCGGGCCAACTCGAATGTTGCCCAGCAGGCACTCTACCTGCTCAACAACACAATGGTCCGTTCGCTGGCGGAGTCCTTTGCTCGCCAGGTGAGTGAGCAGACCTCCGATCCGAGCAAGCGGATAGAGCAGATCTACCTGGCAGCCCTGGGACGATCTGCCAACGACGAGGAACTTGAAAGGGGCCAGGCGACACTGCTGGACCTGGAAAAGGCCTGGCGAGAAGAACTCGAGAGCACGAAGCAGCCTCTCGACGAAGCAGGCCAAAAGGCCCTGGTGACATACTGCCACACGATCTTTAATACGGCCGAATTCCTCTACGTCGACTAGGCTATACTGGATAACACCTTGGACCCGACGGGAAAAGAAGACGATGTCAACGGACAAGCATCCTGAGCTCCACCGGCGAAATTTCTTTCATCGCGCCGCCGATGGTCTGCAGGGAGCCGCCCTGGCGTACCTGGCAACCAGCGAGCTGACCGGCAGGGCAACGCTGGCCGACGAGAATGAACTGTTGCCTGCCACCAAGGGTTCCCGGCGGGGATATGACACCCTGCCCCGCAAAACCCACTTCCCGGC
>JAPYUD010000208.1:0-6319 GCA_029936215.1 Pirellulaceae bacterium
GATCATCTCCAAGGTGCCACGCAGGGACTTCCATTACTACGAGATCCAGATCGATACCAAGACCAATAATCCCGAGATTCTCAACGGACGCGGCGATGGCGTGGATATCCGGAGCAAGAACAGGGACAAGGAGTTTGCCAAGCACAAGATCGATTGGGTCTCCTATTACGACGCGACGGAAGACGAGGATCCTGCAGAAGTGATCAGTGGGACGCGCGTGACGATCGAACTGGAAGGCAAGAACCAGCGGGGCAGGGGGAGCGTGGAGGATTATCTCGAACAGACCGCCATCGCCAATCCCCATGTCACGCTGCATTACCACAGCCCGGATGGGGATGAGCGACAGTACCCCCGTTCTTCCACGGAACTCCCGATCGAACCCAAGGAAATCAAGCCGCATCCCTACGGGGTCGAACTGGGACGGCTGGTAACAATGCTCAACGACGTCAAGAACGGCACCATCAGCCAGTTCCTGACCCAGTCCTTCTCCAGGGTTGGTCCTTCCGTGGCGAAACGAATCTGTGAGGCGGCCGAGGTCAGCACACGAGCGTCAACAAAGAAAATTGGTCGTAACCAGGTCGAGTCTCTTTACGATGCGATCCAGGTGACCAAGATCAAGAACCCCTCGACCGATTGCATCTCACCGATCGGTGAGGAGTTGTTGATCAAGGGCCTGCACCAGGTGGTCCCGGGAGAGTTTTACACGGCTGCCACTCGCCCACCGGCAGTCTACCGCGGCAATCCCTTCCAGATCGAGGTTGCCCTGGCCTACGGTGGAGGGACCACGGCACAAAAAGTCTCCCTGGAACTGCTTGAACGGTTGCTCAGGGAGAGTGACGCCCGCACGATCCGACAGTTCCTGGTCAACACCTTTGATGGACTGGGAAATGGGGCGGCAGAAAAGATCATCAAGGAATCGGAACTCGGTAGCCGCCAGTCGCCGAGCAAGCTCTCTGCAAAACAGCTCGAGGAACTTCACCTTGCCATGCGGAACGTGAACGTGTCGGAAGGGCAGAGCATGCAGGTGCTGCGGTATGCCAACCGGGTGCCGCTTCAGTTCAAGCAACGTGACTGTGCTATTACCCAGGCGGTGATGGCAACCAACTGGCGACCTTACGGCCTTAGCCAGTCACGAGGATCCCTCCCCAGCGGACCGGTCACGCTGATGGTTCACATGGCCAGCGTCTGGGTACCATTTACCAGCGAGTCGAAGGAAGCGATTGCGGCCTACCCGGAAATTGAGAAGGAGCTGCGGCTTGGACTCCAGGCGGTCGGCCGCAAGCTGAAGATGTACCTGGCGCGGCGAAAGAAAGCCAAGCAGCAGGGGGACCGGCGGAGCGTCTTCCTGCGGTACCTGGGAGAAGTGGCGAAAGCGGTGAGCGAGATTAACGGCGCTGATGACAAGGCACTCTATAAACAACTGCTCAATGTTGCCGAGCGGATTACCTCGGCAGCAGATATCCGCATGGATGATCGCGGCAAGGTCATCGACGAAGAGAATTATGGTGATAACGTTCTGATCGTGGAGCAGGACGTGGAGCAACTGCTCTCTGGTGACGAGGACAACCAGGCGTCGCTGTTCGAGTAATTACTTCCAGGTCAACGAAACCAGGCAATCCGAAAGTACTGAATAGATGGCGAAAAACAAACCGGCTGGCAGCACAGGAAAATCAAAATCCCGACTCAATGCGCGGGATACCAAGACGATGGGCTCCATTGTCGGGATGGCTGACAAGGTTGAGCAGACCGCCTCTCGTAGCCGGGCCCCACACCTGGATATTCCCTCCCGGTCTCTTTCCAACGTCAAGTACAACAAGAGCCGCAAGATCCTTGAGATGGGATCGTCGACCAATCGCCGGGAACTGTTCAACCTTTCCCAGGCCCGCAGTTACATGCAGACCCTGCTGGTCGGGAGTGGCTGCAAGCAGCTGATTGACCAGGGCAAGACCACCAGCATTCGTGGACTTTATTACCTGCTCAAGCACACGATCGAGGGAACCCGCGAGGAGACCTTCGATAACCAGTCCGATTGCGACCCGGTGATCGAGGATGTCGAGGTGGCGCTGAACGCGCTTCGCGAGGAACTCCATGTCTATGCTTCCAACCGGGGCGCGATGGTGGGAAATATCACGCTCAATGACAGTGGGGATGATATTGACTGCGGTCGCATGGGAAGTGGCGGGTATGCGATCCCCTCGATCGTTGAACCGGACATCATCAAGTTTCTCAAGTGTGATGCAGACTTTGTCCTGCACGTGGAAAAGGACACCGTCTGGCGGCGGTTTAACGAGGACAAGTTCTGGAAGATCCATAACTGTATCCTCACGCATGGTAACGGCCAGCCACCGCGGGGCGTGCGGCGGCTGCTTTTCCGCCTTAACAAGGAACTCAAGCTGCCAGTCTATTGCCTGCTCGATAATGACCCCTGGGGGTACTACATTTACAGCGTGATCAAGCAGGGCTCGATTAACCTGGCCTTTGAATCCCGGCGAATGGCGATTCCTGACTGCAAGTTCCTGGGGCTGAGGAGTATCGATTTTGAACGCTGTGAGCTGTCGCCCAGCGTGACCATCCAGCTCAGTGCGAATGATATCAAGCGGGCAAACCAGATTGCCAAGTACCCGTGGTTTGAGAACAAGAAACGGTGGCAAAAGGAAATCAACAAGATGCTTGAAAACGGGTTCAAGCTGGAAGTCGAATCACTGATCAGCAAGCGGGTCAGCTATGTCACCGAGGAATATGTTCCCGAGCGTCTCAAGGCGGGCGACTTCCTGGATTGATTGTCCATTGCCCCGCTAGTTCTTCGCGAGAATAAAGACCACGTCCTCGCTCCATCCGTCGAGCTCGATCGGTTGATCCGGATCATATTGAAAGTCGTAGCTGGCCTCGATCCGCAGTGACCCAGCTTCCTCCACCAGTTCCAGGAACTGGTCGGCCGTGTAAGTACGGAAGGAAAACTCGTCGTGAACCTGCATCTGGGCGGTGGGTGTCCAGATGTCATACGTCATCTTGTAGTCCTCCCTCCGCTTCGCAAGATCCCGCTCGGCCAGGCGGATACTTGCCCGAACTGCCAGGTGTCCCCGCCGGGCCGACCACGATTCACTATCCACCGGTGACCCTCGCGTGGGGGAGAGGTGGAGTCCCAGCACGTAGATGCCACCGGCAGAGAGGGAGTCGGCAATTGCTTGCAGGTGCGAGATGGCTTGCTGATGGTCCAGGATATGCCGAAAGCTGTTGATCGTGTTAAAGGCCGCGTCGACAGGATGTGAGACCTGGAAGTTGCACATGTCGCCAACCCAGGCAGGCCTGCCAAAACCATGCCGCTCAAGTCGGGAGTTGCAGTAATCTACCATCGCCGGTTTCAGGTCCAGGCCACTCACCTGGTAACCCGTCCGGCCCAGGCGAAAGAGCAGGCGCCCGGTCCCGCAGGCAGGTTCAAAAACGGACTGCACGCGGCGCGTTGCGTGCTTCTGGAAAACCGCCACCAGGAAATCCCGCTCGGCCTTCCAGTCGGAACCGTAAACGAGGTCGTAGTACCGTGGATAATCGTAAAACGTGCCAGGCAATTGTTCGGGCATGGGCGTCAAGCAACTCCAGCAGGATTACTCCACCCGGCCTTCCATGGTTTCGATCAATTGCCGGACCCGGTCGTCCACGATTACCGACTCGTTCCTGTTGTAGTCGAACATCACCGTGATGCAGGTACCGTCCGAAACGACCTGCTTGTGGGTCAGGCTATAGATGGCATGTTCCATCGTCAGGCTCTTGCTTCCCACCCGGGCAATCCGGCAGCCGGAGAGAATGGTGTCGGGAAAAATCAGCTGGTGGCGGTAATCCAGCGTGACGTGGGCCAGGATGGGTCGCAACTCGTCCTCTTCCAGGTCCCGCAGCGTGCTGTGGTGGAAGTAGCTCAGGCGTGCCGTCTCGAACCATCGCAGGGAGACCGTGTTGTTGACATGCTGGTAGGCATCCATGTCTCCCCATTCGACGGGAATCTCCACCACCACGGGGTAGATTTTCATCGGTTCGGGCTTCTGGGAGTTTTCTAGTAATTGCATGGTCCTGTCCTGCCTTCTCTCCCTGCTGGAAACAAGCCTGGTTACCTGTCGAATGCGTAAGTGATGCGAATATTTTTCAGCTCGGCACTGGTGTTCCAGGTGGCAATGCCCAGTGGACGCATTGGCTCCTGTTCCCACCAGATGGAGAACTTGTTGTCACCGGTTTTCATGTCAACCATCCGCTCGCCATCGATCCAGGCCTGGAGCCGCGAGTCAGTTACCCGAACGCGGATCCGATACCACTGGTTGTCTTTTACTTCAAGGTACCCGGTGGTCTCGTTTTCCACGGCCGACATGTTATTGATATTCGACATCCCAACCACGCCGCCTCCCCATCCACCGACGATAAAGGAGCAGTAGGTCTTGCCAAGTGGAAAAGTCAGTCCACAAAAGAAATCGCTGCCCCCGGTCCGCCGGGCTTCCAGGGAAATCTCGTAGTTGGTCTCTGGCAGGCTACCGGTATAGTGAATCCCGCTGGCCGGGCTTCCCAGTCCCAGCGAAATGACTCCCTCCTGAACCTTGACCTCGCCATGGTTCTTGAAATCAATTTTTTCTACCACTTTCCAGGAACCAAGTTGCTTGCCGTCAAACAGGGATATTGAACCGGGCAGGGGGGAGAGTCGCTGGAGCGAGGTCCAGTGGCTGACGGTATAGTGGCTCTGCCTTGGCAGGTGATCCTCCGCCTCCGAGGAGCGGCTAATCGAGATTGCCGAGAGATTCCCGACCAGGTTCTTGTTGTCCAGCCGCAATCGGAGGTGCAGGTGGTACGGCGCTCGGTCGGTATCCGCCGTCTGCAGGTCCCCCTCGAAACGGCCTCGCAGGAAGCCATCCTGCAGGCTGGCGTCATTGACCAGTGATTTCAGCCGTGTGCCGAGCTGGGCGTGAACATCGCCGTCGGCCTGGATCCAGAGAGAGATTGTCCGCGGCCCCTCGTGAGTCTTTACCTCGCCCTGCCAGAATCCCGTCAGTTCCTCTCCGGGTGCAAACAGGTCAGGAGCATGCTCGACCGGGTCCTTTCGCTCAGCCCTCCTCTTGGCCCTGGCATAATCAGGTAGCAGTGCCGCAAAGGCCTCACCCACGACCCGGAAAGGGAGGTCGGAACGGGTATTGGTAAGAGCCACCACAGCGATCTTCTCGCTGGGGATCATTGCCAGCTTGGTCCGCACGCCAGGCATCCCCCCCGTATGGCTGACAACGCGGTAACCATGCTGGTTCTCGTCAATCCTCCAGCCCACGCCGTAACCGCTGTCACTATCAATCGCTGCCGTGGGGTCCTGCATGGCGTCCACCAGGGTGTCATCAAACAATGCCTGCTGGTCCTCCAGGGGTGTCTTCATGTGGAACAGGGCGAAGCGAGCCAGGTCATGAGCACTCGAGTAAACGGCCGAGGCACCGTCGTGATCGAAAAGGTAATAGGGAATCGGCTCCCCCGAAGGGCCATAGCGAATTGCTACCTGGTGGTCTGTATCACTGTCCGGGAGATGGACCGAACTGTTCTTCATTCCCAGTGGCGTGAACACCTGCTGCTGCATGAACTCCCTGTAGGGTTGCCCCGATTTACGATGGAGGATGTGATCCAGGATGCCGTAACCAAGATTCGCGTACTGGTAAACCTCGCCTGGCGGAGTTACCAGGACACCGTATCGACGAATCGATTCCTCTCGGTCTGGCACCACGTGTGATTCGTTCTCGTAAAAGAACTGGTAATGCAGTGGCAGGCCGGACGTGTGATTGGCAACCTGGCGGAGCGTCGCCTGGTCCGCACCCCCGGCAGGTGATGTGAGCCCGGAATCTCCGAGGTGATCGTTGGCCCTGTCGTCCAGCTGCAACTTCTCCTGGCTTGCCAGCAGCACAAGGCCGGTGGCGGTGATTGGCTTGGAAATAGATGCCAGCGAGTACATCGTATCGGGAGTTGCCGGCAGATTTTGTTCCCGGTCGGCAAGCCCGAACCCCTCCTGCCAGGTGATCTTCCCATCCTGGATGACTGCCACGGCCAACGAGGGCACTTTCTCCGTTTCGATCGCCTGGCGAATCATGCTGCGAACATCATCGAACGGATCGTCCCCACGTGTCGTGCTGTTCATGCTCAATCCACTAGCTACAGAGACGCTGGAAAATACCAGCAGTAAAGAAAAGCGAAAGACCATGGCCGGTTCCCTGTCTGGGAAAAATGAAAAGGACCTGGAGGCATTGTAACAACGATCAGGCCGGTTCGGTGCCATGCCAACTGCTTGTCACCGGTGACAGGGAACTGGGCTGTC
>JAPYUD010000209.1:0-6313 GCA_029936215.1 Pirellulaceae bacterium
CGACAACTCCTTGACCGGACCGGTCATGGGGAGAAGAGTCCCCGGAAACGTGGAAGTGGGGCAGCTGCGGTTGCCCTTGTCCCGGCCTACCCTGCCCGCAAGCCCTCGATGGCCCAGCAGCGAGTTCGGGAACAGCTGGCAGATGCAGAGACTGACATCTGGATCACTCGTGTTTTCCGGGACATGCCATCCTGGATTGTCAGCCTGCTGTTCCACGTTGTCCTGCTCACGCTGCTGGGATTGCTGGAACTTCCCAAGGAGGATGATTCTCGCAAGATCATTCTTTCTCTTGTCGTCGGACCGGATCACCAGGAGGGGGGTGACGTGATCAAGACCGATCCGGACAACGAGATCGCACACGATCTTCCGATCCCCAGGAATGTCAACACGGAGGATCCGGAACAGATGGCAAAGGTCATGCATGACCAGGAGACTGCCCGAGAGCTGATACAGGATTTTGACACCTTTAACCCCAACCTCCCCAAGCTCGAGGAGGTAAAGCGGAGGATCCGCGAGGCTCATGGAACACGCACGACGATCCTTGCAAGGGATCCGCGTGTGCGCGTGGAGATGGTGACCCAGGAGGGAGGAACGACGCGTACCGAGGCAGCGGTCGCCCGGGGACTGGATTGGCTGAGCAAGCACCAGGCTGCAGATGGCAGCTGGAGCATCAAGCACTTTAACCATGGAGACGATTGTATCTGTGGGAATCCTGGGAGCGTGGTAAGTGACTCGGCGGCGACCTCCCTGGCACTATTGCCATTTCTGGGTGCCGGCCAGACTCACCTGGTGGGTAAGTACAAGGACGAGATAACCCGGGGACTCGACTGGCTGGTAAATAACCAGCTTCCCGATGGTGACCTCAGTCCAGGCTCGACTGGGAATACCCGCATGTATGCCCATGGCCAGGGGGCAATCGTGCTCTGTGAGGCTTTCATGCTTAGCGGTGACGACAAGCTGCGGGCACCCGCCCAGAAGGCAATCGATTTTATTGTCAAGGCCCAGCATGGCCAGGGAGGATGGAGGTACCGACCTGGTGATGCCGGCGATACCTCGGTCCTGGGCTGGCAGGTGATGGCTCTACAAAGTGGCCGGATGGCGAATTTTGATGTTCCCCCTTCGACGATCCAAAAAGCCCAGAGCTATCTTGACCAGGTACAGTTCCGAAATGGTGCCTGGTATGGTTACACGCCGGGCCAGAAGCCAACCTTCACGATGACTGCCGAGGGGATTCTCTGCCGCATGTACCTGGGCTGGACGCTGGAATACCCGGGGCTGGTGGATGGAGGTGAATGGCTACTGGCCAATCATCCACCCTCCCAGAAACCTCGGAACATGTACTACATCTACTATGCCACCCAGGCCCTGCATCACATCGGTGGGGAGACTTGGTCAAAGTGGAATACGCAGATGCGCAGCGTGCTTGTGGATTCCCAGGAAACACGGGGGCACATGATGGGTAGCTGGGCCCCGGTGGATCAGCACGATCGGGCTGGAGGACGTCTCTACGCGACCAGCCTGGCGGTCTGCTGCCTGGAGGTCTATTACCGGCAGTTACCTCTTTTCAAGCGGATGGAGCTCAAGTGAGCAGCGGGCCTGGCTGAGCGGATCAGCCGCTAAAGACTTCCCCGACCACCTCGCCCCCGTCCACCACCGTGATCGGTCGCCCCACGTTGCTCATGTTCTCATGGTCGGCATCGACTTGCACAGCCTGGAAGATAGTCCGTAGCAGGTCGGCCGTGCCAACTGGCCGATCCTCCACGCCCACTCCTCCCGGGTCGGTTGTGCCGATCACCTGGCCTCCCCGGACACCGGCCCCGGCCAGAGCAATATTGTAAGCGCGGGGATAATGGTCGCGGCCTGTCCGGGCGTTAATCCTCGGCGTTCGGCCAAATTCGCCCATCCAGACGACCAGTGTCTGTTCCAGCAAGCCCCGCTGCCTGAGGTCCTCAAGCAGGAACGCGAAGGGCTGGTCTACCTGGTTACAGAGTGTCCCGGTTCGTTCGAAATTATCCTGGTGCGTATCCCAATTGCCTGCGGAGACCTCGACAAAGGGGACACCTGCTTCCACCAGGCGGCGAGCCATCAGGCATCCCGAGGCAAACGAGGAGGTCCCGTACTTTTCCCGAATCGAAGAGGGTTCCTGGGCAATGTCAAAGGCCATCATGTCGCTACTGAGCACCATTCGTGATGCCTTGCCGTAGACCTTGCGGTGGTCCCTGACCTCCTGTTTCTTTTCCGTGGCCTCGCTTTCCTCCTGCAGGCTATCGAGCAGGCCAAGTCGCCGCTGGTAGCGTTCCGTGCTGGTTCCTGGCGTGGTGTTATCGGGAGTTCGGCTCGCATCATTGAGTACGAAGGGGTCGTAGTTAATACCCAGCAGGCCTCCCCCGGAAGCACTGCGGACTCTCCCGATACGAACGAAATCCGGAAGTTCCGAATCCTCGTCTCCGATCTGATGGGCCACGTGGGCCCCGATGGTCGGGTGCTTGATGCTGGCTGTTGGGATATACCCGGTATGCGCCAGGTACGACGCCCGGGGATGGCTCCCTTCCTTGCTGTTCATCGAGCGGATGATACAGATGTCATCCATGCTGCTTGCCACGGCGGGAAGGTGCTCTGAGATCTGAATGCCTGGCACCGATGTTGCGATCGCGGTGGTTTCACCGCCGTTGGTATGACCCGGCTTGGGAGAAAAAGTTTCGAATTGGCTGGGTCCACCCTGCATCCAGAGCAGGATGCAGGCCCGTGCCTGTTGCTTTAGCTGGGAAGTTTGGGCTGCCAGTCTGCCCTGCCAGTCCAGGCTGCCGGCTGCAAGGGCAGCAGCGGGCAGGCAACGAAGAAAGCCACGGCGACGAAGCTGGCCGTGCCGGTCGAGCGATATATCCAGCTGGCGATGAAGGTGGTCGTTCATGATCGTGGTGTTTCCTTGCTGCGGTTGCCCCTGCCCTTTGTCGCTTACCTGCGGTGCATGAATTCCGCATGGTTGAGCAGTGCCCAGAGGATATCCTCGAAGGCCTCCGCCCGGTCAGTAATGTCCCTGCGGTATTCCAGGCAGACCTTCAGCTCCTGCCTTGTCGGTTGCCTGGAGAGAACCTTGATATAAAGTTCCTCGACTAGCTGGCGGTCGCTTGCGACCTCGGCGAGTAAGGGAGCCAGTACCCGTCCCCGTCGAGCGTCAATCTGCTGGTTGATGAATGGCGAGTTCATCATCGCCAGTGCCTGGGGGATGGACCCGGCTATTTCGTCACGCCGGGTACTCGGGTCAAACCCAAAAATACTGTTGAACAGCACACGCGGGGAAGATCGGCTTTGCCTGCTAGCTGGTCCGTACCCGGCAGGAGAGCTGGGTGCTGTGTCCTCGATCTCGAAGACCGATAGCAGAGAATTGAAGAGCTGATCGGATCGCAGTCGCTGCGGGCAATTCGCATGAAACGGTAACTCTTCCAGTGTACGCCGGTTACCCGATTCCAGCTGGTAAGTCCCGGTCAGCATGATGGTTTCCATCAGCCATTTGACATCATACTGGTGCCTGGCAAACTGGCTGGAGAGCAGGTCCAGCGTCCTGGGGGCACTACATTCCCGATCAGGACCGATATCATCGACCGGCTCATAGAACCCCTCGCCAACCAGCTCTGACCAGAGGCGGTTAACCATCGCTCTCGCAAACCAGGGGTTTTCCGGGCTGGTGAGCCAGCCGGAGAGCTGTTCCCTGCGGTTTTCATCGAGTGTTCCCAGATCCAGCTGCTGGCCCGTCACAAAGAACACTGGCTGGATCAGTGTTCCTTTCGACTCGGGGTTTTCGAGGTCGGGCATGTAATGTTCCTGTGTTCCCCGGAAGCGGTTGTTGTTGTTCGTCCGTCGTCGAGAAGGCGTATCATCGGCCACGACGGCAAAGGAGCGGACATCTCCCATCGTGGGCCGGACAGCGACCCTTGGAAAGAAGGCCGCCAGCTGGTGAAACTGTTCCCGGGTCCAGCGATCGGTGGGGTGATCATGGCACTGGGCACACTGGATCTGGATGCCGATAAAAATCCGCGAGATTTCTGCGACCGTCTCCTCCGGACGCCCTCCCTGGGCCATGATCAGGCCCGTGCGGCCATCTTCCCGGACATCTCCCTCGGCCGTGATTAAATCCGTGGCGATGCGATTCCATGGCGTGTTGGCGTTGAACTGTTCCACCAGGAATGCTTCCAGGGACCGCTGGGCCAGGACCGCCCGGTCCTCGGTACGACGCAACATGATCACATCACGCCAGTATCGTCCCCAGTTCTTTCCATAGCTGTCGTCGCTGAGCAGCTGCTGGACGAGCCTTGTCCGCTTGTCCGCACGGTCGTCGAGCGAGAAAGCGAAGACGTCGTCGCTTGTTGGCGGTTCTCCGATCACGTCCAGGAATGCTCGCCTGAGGAAAACCTCGTCAGTTGACTGTCGTACTCCTTCTGGAATTCCGATCTCCTCTCCCAGCAAGCGATCGACCTGGCTGGCAACCGTGGCCGTGGATGACTGGGCATGGAGTATTGCAGTGGCGGGGAGCAGGCAGGTGACGAGCATGGCGCATAGGGCCAGCGGGAGACGCAGGGAAATAGACATCAGCATGTTCCTTGGTGAATTCCGGTCTCCCCTGCAAACGTGCTGCCTGCACGTTACACCATGTTGCCCCGCAAGGGGGAGCCACGCTTCTCTTCTCAGTGTTATAAACCCACGCGGGAGCGAAAAGTTCCGTCCCATCTTCTTTTTTACGAGGGTTGCTTGATGAAGGAGGGTGGTTTGAACCTGAAGGGCTCAACCGGTTTGCCAGCAGGTGCTGGTTTAGTCCTTGGCGGCTGGCCCGCAGGCGGGTTTCCCGGTTGTACGACCGGGTTGGCGGGATTCCGGACAACCGGGTTTCGGTTATTTCCCGGCGGAAGATTCGGGACGGCATTTCTGGCTCCGTTATTGTTTGCATCGTTGTTCTTGTTCTGCTGGGCAGCCGGGGCAGGCTTCCTCTTCATTCCGGCCGGTAACGCATCCGGTACGGTGGCAACCGGATGAGCTTTTCCTGGAGTGAGCTTGGTATCTGCGACCAGGTACCCGGCCCAGAACCACGGGTGGCTGGCCAGGAGCTGGTCGTCGCCAGTGCCACTGATGCGTGGTTCGAGTTTGACCTCGACAGGTTGTTGTTGGATTTCCAGGACACCCTGTTGCCAGGCAACATCGGCCGCATGCTCCGGCAGCCGGCTTGCCAGCTTTCGCATCAGGTCATAACTGGTCATGCCACCTGGACGCCAACGACTGAGTACCACCGTACGTGCCCCGGAAGCCATCAGGCTGTTGATGCTCAGAAAGACATCCTCGCCACTGCCGCCACGTTTCATGGAGTTTTCTGCCGGTGTATGGAAGGCCGGCAGGATCACCTGCTGGCAACGTCCCCAGGGCAGCGCCATCCAGCTTGCCAGGTTACTGCCAGGCCGTCCCCGGTCGAGAGGAATAGGGGAGAGGTTGTAAGGGGCCCTGGACATGTCATCGAGTTCGGCCATGACAAACAAGCGGTCACAGAAGGCTGCCACGATGCTGGAGGGTCCGGGCAGTTTACCAGCGAGCCTGGTCGAAGCCTGGATTTCCGCAGTAAATTGCTCCGCCCCCCGTTCGACGATCTGCTCATCCTCACCGAGGACCATGGTTTCGGCGACAAACCCGGTCCGTCCCAGTGGAGGGTGGCTGCGGCCATCACCCATTGCCAGCGAGACGTAGGGACTATACCGAATGACCCGATGCTGGATCAGGGGTTGTTCGTTCCACAGCAGGGCTTCAAAAGGCAGGTACCAGAGCGGACCGTCCGGAACGATCACCAGCTGGGTGACATCATCGAGGATTGTCTCTGGTGCATCGGCAAAGAGCATTTTCGCGATTCGTGCGGAATTCTCCTTCCAATCCTCGCTCGCCAGGTTGGAGAACTTGACGTCAGCATTCTTGTCATAGTGACCCAGCTCGCGAAGCAGGCTTTTCATCTCCGATGTGATCTTGCCCAACGATGTAAGCTGCCAGTGCTCGTACTTCTTGTTACCGAGAGCGAAAACGAACATCCCCCGACTTGTACCAAAGAAGGCCAGGATCATCTGCCCTTCCGGGATCACTCTCTGGAGTTCCTTGACATCTCGAATCCGGGGGAAGCTGAACCGGGCAGCATCTCCCTGCAGGGCCATCTCTCGCATCATGATTTCCTGGGCGTTGGAGAGCACTGCCAGTTGCGAGTAGAGGTCCTCTCGTTGCCGGAATTGCTCGTCGCCCTCTCCAACGATCGGCATGTTCTGGAGTTGCTGACTGATTGCCTCGGCAC
>JAPYUD010000210.1:0-6287 GCA_029936215.1 Pirellulaceae bacterium
ACGGCGAGGAGCTGTTTGTTAGAATAGTCGAGACGTGATCCCTGCCCGGTGGTTGGTGCGGTTGCAGAAACGTACACCGATGAAGAGCAATGACGGGTGTATTCACCCCATGGAGAATGACGATGGCGTCTGACGATCCCCGACCTGATGACAATCTAGAACAAAACGAGACATCCGAGAGCGAACCCGATGCGCCAGCGGAGTGCGATCAAGGCCCGGGCGAGCAGAATCCGGAAAACATGGAATCAGGTATTGATTCGATGGGGGAAGAGAATCCTGCTACAGAACCCGCTCAGCCCGACAACGTCCAGCAGGGAGTGGGCCACGCCGTGAATCCTGGTGACCCGGCGATCAGCGAAGATCGAGTTCGAGAAGAACTCAAGCAAGTGATCGACCCGGAGCTGTTTGTCAACATTGTTGATCTGGGTTTGATTTACGAGGTGACACTGGAGGAGACCAAAGAGGGACCGATAAACGTGTCGATTGACATGACCCTGACCAGCCCGATGTGTCCTGCCGGCCCCCAGTTAATTGCCAACAGCAAGCAGGTCCTCGAGGCGCTGGAAGAAACCGGTGAAATCGAGGTCCGTATCGTGCTTGATCCTGCCTGGAGCCCTGACCGGATGACCGATGATGCCCGTGACCAATTGGGGATCTTCTAGTGCCGTGACTCCTGCAGGGAACGTCTTTGTCTACGAGGCGCTCTGTGGTGGAAGCGGGATTGCCAACGGAGAATTACTCTCCGGATCGCTGCTGCGCGAGGGAGCGGCGATGTTGCAGGCGCTGCTCGATGATTTCTGCCAGCTTCCCGAGTGGCAGGTCTGGACCCTGCTGGATGGTCGGCCGGGCGTGGAAATGGGACTTAACACAGAGCAGCTGGATCGGTGCTGCCAGGTTCAGACAGAGCAGGAACACCAGGGCACTTTTGAGCAACTGGTCCGGCAGGCGGATGCGGTACTTGTCGTGGCTCCCGAAACCGATCAACTGCTGCTCCAGCTCACCCGCCAGGTGGAGCAGGCCGGTTCCATGCTGCTGGGGCCCTCATCCGAATGGGTGGCAATGGCCGGCGACAAGCTTCGATTGAACCACCACCTGGCAGCACACGGTGTACCGGTCCCGACCTGCCTGGCACCTCCCTTTCCCCCGGGAGTGAACGTGGAACTGGAACCGCCCCTGGTCCGTAAACCTCGCTTTGGTGCTGGGGCCGATCGGTTACAGCGAATCCTGGACCGGGGTTCCTGGATTCCAGCGGATCACAGGAACCAGATTACCGAGTCTTACCATGCCGGCCTGGCGGTCAGCGTGTCGGCGCTGCTGCAGGAAGAAACCTTCCAGCTGTTGCCGGCTGGTCTGCAGCATGTGGACCTGGAGAAAGCCTGTTACCAGGGGGGAAGCATCCCGCTTGCCGGCGACCTGCAACCAAGAGCAGCCTCGCTTGCCAGCCGGTCACTCCGGGCAATGCCACCCTCCCGGGGATTCGTTGGCATCGACATGGTGCTTGGTGAGAATCCCTCTGGTGAGGACGACGTGGTGATTGAGATCAACCCCCGTATTACCACCTCCTACGTGGGGTTGCGTGCGGCCATGGGAGTCAACCTCGCCGCTGCCCTGCTCGATTGCCATGGCTGGCAAGAGGTGCCTCTGGTTCAGCAGGCTGTCGAGTTTACTGCTCGTGGTGAGATCATGCCGGCTCCGCTGGAACCGTTACAGGAGAGGTGTTGAGATGGAATGGATTGGTTTGGACATTGGAGGAGCCAATATCAAGCTGGCCGACAGCCAGGGCCGGGCGGTGTCTCGCCCCTTTGCTCTCTGGAATAATCCTGCCGGGCTGACGGCGGAACTGGCGGACCTGCTTTCCTCGCTCGAGCCAGGAAGGCCTCTGGCGGTGACAATGACCGGGGAACTGGCAGATTGTTTTGTCGACAAGACCGAGGGGGTTCTTCATATCTGCGAGTCGGTCGCCAGGGCGGCTCCGAACCGTTCACTTCGTTTCTACTCAAACGCCGGTCGCTGGCTGAAAGTAGACGAACTTTGTCGTAACCAGGAGGAACTTGTTACCACCGTGGCGGCGGCAAACTGGCATGCACTGGCCCGCTATGCTGCCAGGTTTGGTAAAGGAACATTCCAGCTTCATATCGATATTGGTTCCACCACCACCGACATTATTCCGATCCGGGATGGTTTTCCACCAGGCACGGAGCTCACCGACACGGACAGGTTGACCCGGGGCGAGCTCGTCTACGCCGGGGTGAGGCGGACACCGATCAGCAGCCTGGTATCAGAATTACCGTGGCGAGGACTCCAGGTGCCGGTGGCCAGGGAATATTTTGCGAGCACTCTGGATGCTTTCCTGTTGCTGGGAGACCTGCCCGTCAACGTGGAAGATCGTGAGACGGCGGACGGTCAGCCGGCGACGATCGAGTATGCCCGGGCGCGGATGGCAAGGATGATTTGTGCCTGTCCTGCAGATTGCTCAACAGAGGATGTCCTGCCAATGGCCGGGAAAGTCGTAAGCGAGCTTCGGCAGTTGATTATGCAGGCCCTCGAGAAAGTGCTGGCAACGGCCGGATCGAACCCCGGCACCATCCTTCTCAGTGGCGAGGGGAGTTTCCTGGGACGCCAGGTTGCCGAGCAGGTTCGGCTCACAGCCAA
This sequence comes from Pirellulaceae bacterium, assembly GCA_029936215.1. Classification (GTDB taxonomy): domain Bacteria; phylum Planctomycetota; class Planctomycetia; order Pirellulales; family Pirellulaceae; genus SAT2750. The sequence goes on from JAPYUD010000210.1 coordinate 2,653, forward strand.
CCTGCTTCAGCTGGACGATGTACTCTCACCTCCCGAGGCAGCAGTAGCCCCGGCAGTCGCCGTGGCCGTGCTGGCAAGTGAAGAGGTAACCCCATGACGGAGTGGACGATCCGTGTTGCCAAGCTGGGAGGGAGCCTCCTGGACCTGGATGACCTGCCGGCTCGTATCGAGAGCTGGCTGGGGGATGAAGAACCAGCGAAAACCGTGCTGGTCGTTGGAGGAGGTCCCCTGGTCCGGATGCTTCAGTCCTGGTCGGCAAGAAGAGACTGGTCTGAGGAACGGACCCACTGGGCAGCCATCGAGATGATGGGAGTCAACGCAAACCGGGTTTCTCGCCTGGTTGAAAGTTGGCAGCTGGCTGGCAGCCTTCAGGAGGTCATCGACAGTGAAAGTCAGCTGGTGGTGCTGGATGTGGAATCAACATTGCGGGGGATGGAAACAGTCGGTGACACCCGGCTCCCTTCGAGCTGGGAGGTGACCAGCGATTCGATCGCGGCACGTGTTGCCGTTGAACTTGGTGCCGGCGAGCTGGTCCTGCTCAAATCCATCTCGGCAGGGACCGAGGATCTCCGGGGCTTGGCAGCCCGCGGAGTCGTGGACCGCTATTTTCCACGAGCAGCAGAAGAGCTGCGGGTACGGATTGTTAACCTGCGAGAGAGCGATCCGCTCAGTTCCACCAGAAGCTCTTGCCCTGGGCGGACGGGGCCGCTTTCCTGTGGGCGTCCTGGACTGACGGATCGACAACCGTCTTGCTGACAATTTTCCAGGAATCGATATCGACTCCGCCCGAGGCGGTAACGATCCAGCTGGACCGTGTCTTCAGGAAGCTGCACTGCGGTGCCACCTGCTTGGGCGTGTGCCAGACATCAATTTCCAGTGGGCTGTCGTCACTCGTGGCCAGCAGGGAAAGGTCCAGTTGAGCTTTTTCGAACATGCCTTCCTTGCGAATCAGCGCTGCCACGACGCACATGTCCATGATATTTCGGAGTTGTCCGAAAACAGGATCCTGGGCGGAGAGAGCATCGTAACGTTCCGTCATCAGGTCCGCCCATTTCTGGGCCATCGGGTCCACCGTGCCGGTTTGCTTTACGCTGCCGTCGGCCTGGACGATCTCGTTTTCGGTCATGGCCTTGACGCCGCCACCCCGGATTTCCCAGGCGAGGCCATCCTCGCTCCGTGCCAGTGGCTCGTAATCGCAGGCCAGCCACCAGCGTGCATTCACATCGGGGCGGACACTGCGACCTTTGATCATGTCGATGAAGCTGGGCAGACCCTTGACGGGTGAGCGATCGAGCTTCATGGCAATACGTTTCATTTTGTAATCTGCAGCAACCATCACGCGGGCAAAATGGCTTGTTTCCGGTACGCCGCTAAGACGGATTTGCTGGGGGCCAAACGCCTGTTTCATGAGGGGTTCCATGGCGATCGGGTTGACGGCGATATTTGCCCTCTCGTACCGAGCCAGCAGGGCCTGGAGCTGCTTGAGCCCTTGTTCTGTGGGGTCGATTGAGCAGGTGATTCCAACCTCTCCTGCCGCATCAACGGTCCGCAGGGCGGTCAGCAGGTGGTCAAGTTCCAGCACGGGGCGGCCTGTCGTGATACCCACCACGTGCGCATCGTCGTCGACTCGCCATCCCTCGCCTGGCCCGGCAAGGACAATGTCATTCTCTTCCGGGTAGACCAGGACATACTGGATCCTCTGCAGGCCGGCAAGAAATCGTACTTCTTCTGGTAACTTGCCGAGGTTGTTTTCCTGGGCATCACGGATCGCATCCTGAAGGCCACGCAGCGATACCATTCGCATGCCGTTGGGAGCCAGCAGGCCCTTTGGAGCCTGCTGGATATCCTTGCGCAGTTCGTTCAGTACCATTTTCTTGCTGGCCGGATCGACCTGCCGCAGGACTCCTTCAGCATCGATGGAAATACCACCAACGCCGGCATTACGGAAATTTCGGTGTCCTGCCCAAATCGAAATCTGGCTGTAAGCCACGATCAGGCTAAGAGCCACCAGGCTGACTACGGCGCGCGTGGATAATCGTTGGTAACCCAACATGAAACTGCCTCCTGAAAAGCAATGGTGAGGACGCAGGGTTGTTTCCCGTTGTCCCGAATTCTGTTCCGTGGAAATGATGACACCGCGGTGCTGTAAAAAGGAGCCTCACACCCTTTGAACTTCGACATTTACAGCCGTCAGGCACCAAGGTTATCTTACATGCAAGAATAACTCTGAGCGTTGATTTATTCAAGAAAAGTCCCCCTATTCTCGCTATTGTGACACGCCTGCGCTGCGTGATAGTTGGTCTTCGGGTACAGTTTGATAGTTCAAGATGATTGACCGTCATAACCGTTCCTGCGAGGGGTCCGGGCAGTTGTTTGGCAGTAATCAGGGCCGCATTTTGGCCATTCTGGGAGCAATTCCTGACTGGTCGGGATGCGTCGATAAGTGACTAGTTACACGGTTTGGCAGGATTATTCCGAACAACATGGATGCATACCTGGTAATTCGTGAGGGAACGAAATGGACCGATGTCGTACGGCTGGTGAGTGGTCGGACGATCATGGTTGGTCGAGCACCCACCAACCAGGTCGTCATCAAGGATGAGCGTTGTAGCCGGAACCACGCCGAGATTTTTTTTACCGCTGGCAAGTGGACACTACGGGACCACGACAGCCGCAACGGATCACTCGTCAATGGCCAGCCGATTTCAGGCGATTATCTTCTCCAGCCTCGTGATGTTATCCGGATAGCGAAGTGCCAGATGGCCTTCGTCCATGAATTATCCGAGGCGGTGGAAGATGCTTTTTCAGCAGACCCGGTCCAGGTGGGAGGAGAGGCGGATCTGGAGGAGATCGGTGGAACGGACCTGGCTGGCGATTCAAATGTTCTGGACGATTCCTTTTCCCCCACCACCATCACGCACCGACGTGGAAAGGCACGGTTGCTTGACCGCCATGATGCCCCCAGTAATAGTCCCAAGGTGGGGCGGGCAGTTGCAGCTCTTTGTCATATCGCCTTTCACCTGGCCAGGCAGACCGATGTCAATGGAATTGCGGAGACCGGGCTGGAGGGCATTTTCGAGGGCACCTCGGTGGATGCAGGTGCAATCCTTCTTGCCCCGCGGGACATGGAAGAAAAACCGGTCGGTGCGGATCTTTCCGTGGTCGCTTCCCAGGCCCGCGAGGAAATTCGATATCACCAGGTGACCGGGTTCCTCGCCTCCACGGTACTGGGAGATGGGGAGGCGGTGCTGGCACGCAACATCGGGGATGATAGTGCCCTGGCGAGTCGTGACAGCAAGGGTGAAATTGAGTCGACCAGTGTGATCTGTGCCCCGATACGGCACGACAACGAGGTGCTGGGAATCGTTCACCTTTACTCGACAACCTCGGAGCGGACACTGGATCCGGATGATCTGGAGTTCACTCTTGCCGTGGCAGACAACCTCGGCCTGGCCATCCAGAACCTGAACCGCGAACAGGGACTTGCCGCGGACCTGTCGCAGACACGTAGCGAGGTGCAACAGCTGCGTAGCCAGCTGGGCGTGGAAAGCGATATCGTCGGCAATAGCGCGCTGCTTGATGATGTGAGGTCAAAAATCGAGCAGGCAGCACCCAGCCGCGCCACCGTACTGATC
>JAPYUD010000211.1:0-6270 GCA_029936215.1 Pirellulaceae bacterium
GAGTAATCCGGCAGCAAGTTGTTACAATCATGCCCAGTCGGTCCAATTCCTTCACCCCGGGGACAACTGCCTGATGCGTTTTATCGAGATGACCGGTAGCACGCTTGTCGACCTTGTGACGGACGACGAACTGCACGCGGATGACCTCGAGGCTGCGGGGGTCGGGCAGGACTCGATCGTGCGGATCAACGAGCACGGGGACATTGAGGTTCGCCGGGCAGATCGCTGGGATGTGATTGGTGGCCTGCTGGGGAATTTTTCCGACCGGGTCCGTGAGGAGACCGGGCTGGACTGGGCCTAACTGATTCCTTCCTCAAGCAGTCGACAGCGAAACGCCTCGCTCAATTCCATCACCGTGGCAACATCCAGCTCTTCTGCCCGTGCATTGGATGCCAGCTGCATTCCTGTCAGCACTTCATCCACCGCCGGCTTGTCCAGCTTGCCTTTCATGGCACTGATCACGACGCTGCGGAGAAACTTTCGCCGGTGAAAGAACAGGGAGCGGGTGAACTGGTGAAAGAACTCCCGGTCAATGAACCGCTTTTGCCATTCCGGTTGCACATCGATATGGATAATGGCCGAGTCGACCCTGGGCCGCGGCCAGAAGACCGAGGGAGGCATCACTCGCACCAGTTCCACCACCGACTGGCTCTGCATCCAGATGCTCAGCGCCCCGTAGTCTTTCGTCCCGGGTGACGCCATCATGCGGTCCGCCAACTCCTTCTGGATCGTCACTGTCATCGTGTTCACCGGCAGGTCGGTTGCCAGCAGGTTGGTGATCACCGGGGTGGCGATATTGTAGGGCAGGTTCGCGACCAGCTTCAGCTGGCTGCCAGGGTGAGTCTCCAGTTCGTGCTCGACCGCTGCCAGCAGCTCCGGGTGAAGCTTGTTCTTACTCTTGAGTGCATCGTGCACGAGCATCGTGACATTGTCGAGGCGGACCAGGTGCTCTGCCGCCAGCTGCGCCAGCCGACGATCGATTTCCACCGTCACCACGGCAGCTGCCCGGGGCGCGATCAAGTCGGTCAGGGAACCGGTCCCGGTACCCACCTCCAGGACCACGTCCTGCTCGCAGACCGAGGCGCTGCCGGCAAGCAACTCCAGCAGGTTGAGGTCGACAAGGAAGTTCTGGCCATGCCGGGTGACCGGCCGGATGCCGACTTCCCGGAAGCGTTTCATCAGGAAAGAAGCGGTCTGGCGTTCTGCCATCGAAGGATCCCTCGTGCTACTGGTTCGGATGGGCAACAGGACCGCCGAGTTGCTTTTCAACATACTTGGCCAGCACATCGGTCTCGACATTAACCGTCTCCCCCGGTTGCCGGGTGCCGAGCGTGGTGACCTCCAGCGTGTGGGGGATCAGGGCGACGCTGAAAGTCTCCTCGGACACCTCGACCAGGGTCAGGCTGATCCCGTCCACTGCCACCGACCCCTTGCTTGCCATCTGCCGAAGAGAGTGGCCGGGGACGGAGAACCAGAGAGTCGACCAGTCGCCTTCATCTTCGCGGCGCTGGAGAACGCCGGTCGTGTCGATATGCCCAGTAACGAAATGGCCTCCCAGCGGATCCCCGATCTTCAAGGAGCGTTCCAGGTTGACCCGGTCGGAGGGCTGCAACTGCCCCAGGTTCGTGCACTGCAGCGTCTCCGCGCCAGCGTCAAAGGAGAGTTCCTCCTGTTCGTTCCCTACCACTGTCAGGCAGCAGCCGTTGACCGAGACACTTGCCCCCAGCACCATACCCTCGCTGAGCGGGCCGGCCTCGACGACCAGCCGCACGCCAGGTGGCTCTGGATCGAGGCGGATGACCGTCCCCAGGCTTTCAATAATCCCGCTAAACATGGCATTCTCTTCTGCCGGGCATCCGGACATGGGAGCGTCATCAAAACTCGTTCAATTGCCTGGGCCACCGGCGAACCGCTATGGCATTGGGCCGGATCTCAATCCGGGCAGCTTTCACGCCATTGTACAGTACACACCTTGTCCCACGTAGCGAGGCCCCACGATTCCGCTCCCCCCCTCCGCTGGTCAATCCTCGCCCCGCGCGGCACAATGATCAGGTTCAATTGTCGGCCGGTGCTTAGAAAGAGCCCGGTCAGGCCCCCAGGCGGCAGCCACTTTTATCGAGGGAACGGGATGAGTACGATTTCGCGAATTCATGGGCGACAGATTCTCGACAGTCGTGGAAATCCCACGGTTGAAGTGGAAGTCGAGCTCGCGGACGGCAGCTGGGGACAGGCCGCCGTGCCAAGTGGTGCCAGCACGGGCGCCCACGAGGCCTGGGAAGCTCGCGATGGCGACCCCTCCCTGTACCTGGGCAAGGGCGTACTGGGAGCGGTCAACAACATCAACACCACGCTTGCCGCGGCACTTGCCGGAATGGATGCCCTGGACCAGGCAGCCCTTGATGCCCGCATGATCGAGCTGGACGGGACGGCGAACAAGAGCAACCTGGGGGCCAATGCCATCCTGGGAATTTCCCTGGCCAACGCCAAGGCCGCTGCCTCTCACAGTGGAAAGCCACTTTACCGCTACCTTGGCGGTGAGGGAGCATCGCTCCTGCCCGCCCCGATGATGAATATCATCAACGGTGGTGAGCACGCGGATAACTCGGTCGACGTGCAGGAATTCATGGTCATGCCACTCGGTTTTGAACGCTTCAGCGACTCGCTGCGCTGCGGGGTGGAGATTTTTCATCACCTCAAGTCCGTTCTCAAGGGCCGCGGGCTTAACACGGCAGTCGGGGACGAGGGGGGATTCGCCCCGGACCTGGCAAGCAACGCCGATGCGCTTGCGCTGATCACCGAAGCAATCGAGAAGGCCGGTTACCAGGCAGGAGAGCAGGTACGGATTGCACTGGACGTGGCGGCGACCGAGTTTTTCGACACCGAGCAGGGGACCTACAAGATTGATGGAGAGCAGATCGACTCGGCCGGCATGGTCCAGCTGCTTGAGAGCTGGTCTCAGCAGTACCCGATCTGCTCGATCGAGGACGGCTGCAGCGAGGATGACTGGGATGGCTGGAAACAGCTCACCGTGAAACTCGGTGAGAATTGCCAGCTGGTGGGTGACGACCTTTTCGTCACCAACACGGAACGACTGCAGCGGGGTATCGACGAGGGAATTGCCAACAGCATCCTCATCAAGGTCAACCAGATTGGCACCTTGACCGAGACCATCGCAGCCATCGACCTGGCCTCCCAGGCCGGCTACAGCAGCATCACCAGCCATCGCAGTGGCGAGACCGAGGATGCCACGATTGCCGACCTCGCGGTGGCCCTGGAGACAGGGCAGATCAAGACCGGTTCTGCATCGCGAAGTGACCGGGTCGCCAAGTACAACCAGCTTCTGCGAATCGAGGAGCAACTTGGCGAAGAAGCTCGTTTTGGGGGTTCCCATTTCCCCAAGGGATAATCGAAGTCTTTGTGCGGAGCGGGATCCGTCCCTCAGGTAAATTGACGACACGCACTCGCCCGTCGATCCTGGAGTCTCCCTGGTACTGGGCCTACGCCTTCGCCGCCGTGGGACTGGCCCTGCTGCTGTTGATCGGGCCCAAGTTTGCCGAGCGGCAGGCCAACCAGGAAAAACAGCACCAGGCACGCCAGCGAGCGATACAGATCAAGCAGGGAAAAGCTCCCACGGTCGAACCCTCCACGGTGGACAACCGTATCGTTGAATTGAAGCCCTTGTTTTTCTTTCTTTTCGTCGTCACGCTCGCGGCCTGGATCGTCACCTGGTACACCCATTTCTACCGGCGATCTCCTGGAGACTCCTCGAGTGATGAGGGCGACCACGAGAAGGAGATACCATGAGCATGCTTTTGGAATCCCCGGTTCCTGCCCTCCTGGGAGGCGGCCTGCTGACCGCCATGCTGATTGGCGGCTGGATTCAAACTGCCAGGCTCTGGCCGTTACTCGCTGCCCTGGGAATCCTCGCTGTCACCGTCGCACTGGTCGTGCTGGAACACCAGGTCGAGACCCCACGGGAGAAGGTCACCACCACGCTCAGGGAAATTGTCCAGGTGGTGGAGCAGAATGACCTGGAGGGATTGCTCCAGAGAATTCACCCCGAGGCGGAGCAGATACGCCAGAAAGCCAGGAGGGAATTTCCCAACTACCATTTTGGAGCGATCTCGATTCGCCCGAACCTGGAAGTCACCGTCACCGATGGCTCACCGGCAACAGCCCGGGCGAGCTTTAACGTGATCGCCGACGGTTCCCTTGCCTCCCTCGGGCTGGAGGAATCCTCGGTCCGCCGTTACGTGGAGGTCGAATTCAAGCAAGACGGCATCGACTGGAAGATCATCGGTTACGACCACTTCGAGCCGTTTCGAGGCATGCGGGACCAGTACAGTAACAGGTACTAGGGCCCGGGCAGTACTCGCTGCCAGACCTCCTATTCCCACTCCCACTGCTGCATCTGCTCAAGCAGGCGATGGTCGGTGGTATCAAAGAGCAGGGGGGTGAGCGTGACGAAACCCTCGTCGAGCAGGTCGACGTCGGTGGGAGGATCTGAACGGGCGGGCTGGGGGTTATCAGTAGACCAGTAATAGGGTCGCTGCTTGGGATCCTGCCGCTGGATATAGCTATCCCCGTAACGGGCAAGGCTGACCGGGAGAACTCGCAGCCCCGGGTTTCCCTGGAGTGCCCGGGTGGGGATATTGATGTTGTAGAAACCTGCCCCCTGCTGCTGCGTGAGGATGCTTCGAATGATTGGCAGGGCAACTCCTGCCGCCGCCTCGTAATCCATCTGCGCGTCTGCCTCGAGCGACACGGCGACACTGCTGATGCCATAAAAGAACGCCTCGCGGGCCGCCGCCACGGTGCCCGAGTAGATCACGTTAATGCCCGCATTGAGACCGGCATTGATTCCACTCACCACCAGATCCGGGGGCTGCTCGCAGAGCTGGTCGATACCCAGCTTGACACAGTCCGCTGGCATTCCGTCCACCGCCCATCCCTCTCCGATGGGTCGCGTGCGTCGTTCACAGGTCAGCGGCCGCAGGTAGGTAACCGAGTGGCTCACGCCGCTACACTGCTTTTCCGGGGCGATCACCAAGAGATTCCCCAGCGCGTGCAATTGTCCTTCCATGGCCAGCAGGCCAGGAGCATCGATTCCGTCGTCATTGGTAAGCAGGATCTGCACCAGGCGGTACCAGGGGCGGGAAATGGGACAGGCATCCTGTCCACCGGGAACAGGGAGGAGTCATCATAAACCTCAACCGCGGGGGGAACAACGCACCCGGGCAGGTGCTGGTGAAACACCATTCTTGCCCGTATAATCTGCTTGTCGATCTCAGTCCCGCTCCAGAAGCATGTTGTTTCACAGCGGGGCTGTCGTTGTTTCCGGGCGTAGTGATCCGGACAAACCCGCCGTCAAAGGAATGAGCGGATGAGCAGCCTGGCAAATGAACCGGAGTCGATTGTTTCGGGCATTGCACGCGAACGTGTGCTGGTGCTGGATTTTGGATCCCAGTACGCCCAGCTGATTGCCCGCCGTGTCCGCGAGCAGAATGTCTTCTGTGAAATTGTCCGCCATGACATTTCCGTCGAGCGGATCCAGCAACACGAGCCCCACGGCCTGATTCTCTCGGGGGGCCCCTCGAGTGTCTACGACCAGAATTCTCCCCAGTGTGACCCGGGCCTCTTCCAGATGGGGATCCCGGTACTGGGAATCTGTTATGGCATGCAACTGGCCTGTGATGCCCTCGGGGGCGAGGTCCAGAGTACCGAGTCCCGGGAATATGGACGGGCACGATTGAGTGTCGCCAGCGAGGACCAGCTTTTCGCGGGCGTGCCTGGAGAGATGGACGTCTGGATGAGCCATGGAGACCAGGTCTCGGAGGTCTCGGAGGAGTTCATTGCACTGGCCCGCACGGAGAGCTGCCCTTTTGCTGCCGTTCGCCACCGCGAGCTTCCGGTCTTTGGCCTGCAGTTTCACCCGGAAGTCACCCACACCCCGCAGGGCGGCAAGCTGCTGGAGAACTTCCTGCTCTCGGTCTGTAATTGTGCAGGCACCTGGCGTCTGGAAGATTTTGCTGAGCAAACGGTCGGGGAGATTCGCACGCAGGTGGGTGACGATCTTGTGATCTGTGGCCTCTCCGGAGGTGTTGACTCGGCGGTCACCGCGGCACTTCTTTCACGTGCCATCGGTGACCAGTTGATCTGTATCCTGGTCGACAATGGCCTGCTGCGAAAAGACGAGCAGGCAGCGGTGATCGATGCCTTCGAGGATCATTTCAAGTCCCAGCTGCGCGTGGTCGACGCCGAGGACCGTTT
>JAPYUD010000212.1:0-933 GCA_029936215.1 Pirellulaceae bacterium
GCGACGGGTGAATGTCCCCAGTATTGAGCATGTGCAAATCATCGACAGGGAGGCCGGCATCGGCCACATCCGTATCACCTGTTTCCAGAAGACAACCAGTCGCGACCTGGACAATGCCCTCTGGCAACTTCACCAGCAGGGAATGAAGTCCCTGGTGATCGACATCCGCAACAATCCAGGCGGGCTCCTGACTGGGGCCGTGGAAGTCGCCGACCGTTTCCTCAACCAGGGCACGATTGTTCTCACGCGGGGGCGGAATTCGGATGAAGATGTTGACTACAAGGCACACCAGCTGGGGACCTGGAACCTGCCGATCGTGGTCCTGATCAATGGAAACTCGGCCAGCGCCAGCGAGATTTTTGCCGGCGCCATCCATGACTGCCAGCGTGGTCCGGTTGTGGGAAGCCAGAGTTATGGCAAGGGAAGTGTGCAGGGCATTTTTCCACTGAGCAATACGACTGCTGGTATTCGGCTGACGACGGCCCGGTTCTACTCTCCCTCGGGCCATGCGATCAGCAATGTAGGGGTCACTCCTAACGTGCTGGTCCAGGTGGTAAAACGACCTATTGCAGGTGGAACTCAAGAAGCCGTCGCCAGCACGGCTGACCCGGTCCTCGAGGCCGGCCTGGGAATCCTTCGAGAACGCACCTCCCGTCCCTGAGCAGGCCAGCCGCTTCTTATCGCCGGCTACTTTTCACGTGGAATCTGCAGATCCTGTGGATCGCGAAAAGAATTCTTGCCGGCGGCCTTGCATGGGTGACAGCGCCTAATTGTTGCGGTATAACGGGTTTTCGTTTTTACGGGGACCATCTGCGCCACTTCAGGCGGGCGTGTTCGCGGTGGTTACCCCGTGCCAGTTACCAGGCAGTACATCAACCATCTGCCATGGGTCAGGAGAACCAAGTAGACGCTTTGAAGGAGTGAGTTTGGCAA
>JAPYUD010000212.1:943-6259 GCA_029936215.1 Pirellulaceae bacterium
GAATATATCTGGCTGGACGGTTACCAACCCGAACCCAATATACGCAGCAAGACAAAGATCGTCAGTGAGGAACCGAGTGAACCGTCGGACTGCCCGGAATGGGGTTTTGACGGAAGCAGCACGGAACAGGCAGCAGGGGACAATTCCGACTGCCTGCTCAAGCCGGTTCGACTGACGCGTGATCCCGCCCGGCGAGACGGCTTCCTGGTCCTCTGCGAGGTCTACTCGGCTGACGACACGCCCCATGCGTCCAATGTTCGTGCCACCTTCGAGGACGATGACGATTTCTGGTTTGGTTTTGAGCAGGAATACACGCTGATGCTCAATGGCCTGCCACTCGGTTTTCCAACCGACGGCTACCCGGGTCCCCAGGGTCCCTATTACTGCTCGGTCGGCACCGACAACTGCGTCGGCCGCGACATCGTGGAAAGCCACCTCGATAACTGCCTCGATGCCGGCCTCTCGGTGACCGGGATCAATGCGGAGGTGATGAAGGGCCAGTGGGAATACCAGTTGTTTGGAATGGGTGCCAAGCGTGCCTGTGACGATCTCTGGCTCTCGCGATTCCTGCTTGACCGTACGGCTGAGGATTACGGGATCACCATCTCGTTGCATCCCAAGCCGGTCAAGGGTGACTGGAATGGCAGTGGCATGCACAGCAACTTTTCCAATACCGCGATCCGGGATGAAGGTGGCGAAGAGCTGATCACTGGAATCTGCGAAAAATTTGCCGCGGCACACGCGGAACACATGCCTGAATATGGATCGGATAACGACCAACGACTAACTGGTCTTCACGAAACACAACACATGGACTCGTTCAGTTACGGCGTGAGTGACCGGGGAGCTTCCATACGTATCCCGGTTGCCACGGTCCGTGACGGATGGAAAGGATACCTGGAAGATCGCCGACCGGCCTCCAATGCCGATCCTTATCGCGTGGTCGCCAGGATTCTCTCCACGGTCAAGGGTTAATGACCGGGAAGGAAATTCCATCCCACGACAACTCGGAGGCGACCACCCGGAAACGGTTGGTCGCCTTTTTTATGATTCCCGACAGCCGTGTCCGCCTCCAAGAAAAGGATCAAACGGATGAATGCCAAGGAAGTTCTCACTTACTGTCGTGAAAAGGGTGTCCAGGCCGTCGATCTGCGATTTGTCGATCTTCCCGGAACCTGGCATCACACCACGATCCCGGTCAGTGAACTCTCTGAAGATGTCTTTGAAAACGGCCTGGGCTTTGATGGCTCCAGCATCCGTGGCTGGAAATCGATCAACGAGAGCGACATGTTGATCGTGCCCCAGCCCGACACGGTCTTCCTTGATCCCTTCACCGAGATGCAGACACTCTGCATCATCTGTAACATCCAGGATCCGATTACCGGGGAAGATTACTCGCGCGATCCGCGTCATGTGGCTTCCAAGGCAGTCAGCTACCTCAATGCCAGCAGTATCGCCGACACTGCTTACTTCGGCCCCGAGGCCGAGTTCTTCATCCTGGATGACGTCCGCTATGACCAGAACGCCCACGAGGGGTATTACCACATCGACAGCGTGGAGGGGGAATGGAACCGGGGACGTGAGGAATTCCCGAACCTGGGCAACAAGGTTCGTCACAAGGAAGGGTACTTTCCGGTGCCCCCGACCGATCACCTGATGGACCTGCGGAACGAGATGATGCAGACGCTGATCGACTGTGGCATCCCGGTCGAGTGCCAGCATCACGAGGTGGGCACGGCTGGCCAGTCAGAAATCGATCTTCGTTTCGACAGCCTGGTACGGATGGCAGACCAGTTGATGACCTACAAGTACGTGATCAAGAACGTCGCCCGCAAGCACGACAAGACTGTGACCTTCATGCCCAAGCCGGTTTTTTCCGACAACGGTTCAGGAATGCACGTCCACCTTTCCCTCTGGAAGGAGGAGCAACCCCTGTTTGCCGGGAGCGGCTATGCCGGACTCAGCGACATGGCCCTGCACGCGATTGGTGGTATCCTGCGGCATGCCCCCAGCGTGCTGGCCTTCACCAACCCCACCACGAACAGTTACAAGCGGCTTGTGCCGGGTTACGAGGCTCCTGTCAATCTGGCCTATTCCCAGCGAAACCGTTCTGCCTGCTGTCGAATCCCAATGTACAGCCAGAACCCCAGGGCCAAACGGATCGAGTTTCGCTGCCCCGATCCCAGCTGCAATCCCTACCTCGCTTTTTCTGCCATCCTGATGGCAGCCATTGACGGGATCCAGAACAAGATCGATCCGGGGTCGTCACTGGACCAGGATATTTACAAGCTGGAACCGCACGAGCTCGAATCGGTTCCCCGGACACCGGCGACACTCGACCACGCACTGGAAGCACTCTCCGCCGACCATGAATTCCTCGTCCGTGGAGATGTCTTCACCGAGGACCTGATCGAGACCTGGATCAGCTACAAGCGGGAGAACGAGGTGGACGCACTCCGCCTGCGGCCCCACCCTTACGAGTTCTGCCTCTACTTCGATGTTTAACCCTTGAGACCGGGTCAGGCCAGGATCGGCTTGACCACTTTCCCGGATACATCGGTAAGCCGGAAGTCACGACCCTGGAACGGGAACGTGAACTTGAGGTGATCAATTCCCATCAGGTGGAGCATGGTGGCGTGCAGATCATGCACCGTGACCACGTTTTCCACAGCGTTGTATCCCAGTTCATCAGTTGCTCCATAGGTCATTCCACCCTTGATCCCCCCGCCGGCGAGCCAGATCGAGTAACCCTTGATGTGATGATCCCGCCCATTGCCCTGGGCCATCGGAGTACGGCCAAAGTCACTGGCCATTACCACGAGCGTGTCCTTGAGCATGTCACGTTGCTTGAGGTCGGCAAGCAGGGCCCAGGCTCCGAGATCCACGAGACGGCCGGTATTGGCACTTGCCGCCTTGATCCCGCCGTGATGATCCCAGCCACGGTGGTAAAGCTGAACAAAACGGACTCCTCGCTCCACCAGTCGTCGAGCGAGCAGGCAGTTGGCCGCGAAGGACCCGTCCGCTCCCTTGGTACCGTAGAGGTCCAGTGTCTGCTGGGTTTCCCCGGACAGGTCGAGCAGCCCCGGAACACTTGTCTGCATCCGGAATGCCAGTTCATACTGGCTGATCCGCGTGGCAATTTCCGGATCCCTGACAACGCCATTGCGAAAACCATTGAGCTTCTGAATTGCTTCGACCACGTCCTGCTGCTGCCCTGGAGCAACTCCCGGCGGATTCTTGACATACAGAACGGCGTCCCCCTTGCTGTGGAATGGGACTCCCTGGAATCGACTCGGCAAGAACCCGCTATGCCACTGCCGGGAGGCGATCGGCTGGTCCTGGCCCCCACCAACCGAGGTCATGACCACGAAGCCAGGCAGGTCGTCCGCCTCGCTCCCCAGCCCGTACTGCAACCAGGCTCCCATCGACGGCCGACCGCTGATCGTGGTCCCGGTGTTCATGAAGGTGTGAGCCGGGTCATGGTTAATCGCCTCGGTCTTGAACGAGCGAATGATGCAGAGCTCATCGATAATACTAGCCAGCTTGGGGAAGATCGACGAGATTTCCTGTCCGGATTCACCATGTTTCCCGAAGGGGTGCTGTGGCCCCAGGCAGGTCAACGCCTTGCCCTGCAACTGGGCAATCGGCTGACCCGTGGTAAAAGACTCTGGCATCGGTTTGCCGTTCATCTCCGCCAACTTGGGTTTATTGTCCAGCGTTTCCAGGTGGGACATCCCACCTGCCATGGTGAGAAAGATGACGCGTTTCACCCGGGGTGCGTGGTGCAATTCACCCAGGCTCCCGCTCCATCGCGGCACCTGCACACCATCGTCGGCCAGTCCATTGCGAGCGAGCAGGGATCCCAGGGCCAGGGCTCCCACCCCCTGGGCACCCCCACCAAGAAACGTCCGTCGTGTCCATGCAGCAAAAGGTTGTTCTTTCATGGTTCTCTAATTTCTTGTAATCGTCTCGTGCAAGTTGAGGATAATACGCGTGATCGATGTCCAGGCAGCCAGCTCGGCCACATCCAGGTCCTCGGGAATCGGTCGCATGCCAACTCCCAGGAACTGCTTTGCTGCCTCCACATCTTCCTTGTAAGTCTGCCTGTGTTTTTCCAGCACACCACGCAGAATGGATGACTCGGAATCCTGGGGCGAACGGGACAGGACGGTCTGAAAAAGCCAGCTTAGTCGCTGCTCGCTGGTTTCTCCCGCCTCATTAAGAACACGTACGGCCAGCGAGCGGGCTGCTTCCACGTAAGTCGGATCGTTCAGCAGGACCAGGGCTTGCTGGGGAGTATTGGAGCGGGGCCGTTCTACCGTGCATTCCTCCCGGCTGGGCGCATCGAAGGCGAGCAGGCTGGGGTGCAGGAACATCCGTTGCCAGTGGGTGTAGAGCCCCCTGCGATAAAGGTTCTCTCCACCTGATTGCTGCCAGCTCCGCTTGGGGAAATTCATGTGGGACCAGTAACCGGCTGGCTGGTACGGTTTCACGCTCGGCCCGCCGATCGTGAGGTCCAGCAGTCCGCTGACGGCCAGGGCATTATCTCTCACCAGCTCCGCGTCCAGACGAAAACGGGACTGGCGGGCATAGAGGTGATTGTAGGGATCCTGCTTTGCCAGCCGTTCACTGACCAGCGAGGTTTGCTGGTAGGTTGCCGAAAGCACCATCGAGCGGACCAACTGCTTCACATCCCAACCACTCTCGGTAAATCGAATCGCCAGGTAATCGAGCAACTCTGGGTGTGTTGGCTTGGAACCCTGGGCACCCAGGTCATCCAGTGGCTGGGCCAGTCCATGGCCAAAGAAGAGTTTCCAGACCCGGTTGGTAAATGCCCGTGCCGTGAGCGGGTTGTCCGGGCTGATCACCCAGCGGGCCAGGTCAAGCCGATTGGCCCTTTCGCTCTCGATCTCCAGCCCTCCCAGGAACCCGGGGATCGCCGGGGCAACCTCCGGCCCGGAATCATCCAGCCAGTTTCCTCGCGGCAGGATGCGAATCATCCGTGGCGCAACGGCCACCGTCATCAGTGTCTTGGGAAGCTGGGCCATGGCCTGTTTTTTTTCTTCCACGAGTGCCGCCAGGTTGTCGCGAACCAGCTTGAGTTGTGGTGCCAGTGTCCTGAAATAGGTCGCCAGCTCGTTCTTTTGGGCCTCGTCACGTTTGCCAGCATCCAGCTTCAGGATGGCGGCGATGGGCTGGGGAATCGTGCTGGCCTGGGAGCGAAAAGAAAAACCGTACCCCCCCCCGCCGTTGGCGATCTTCATCAGCAGCTTGTTCTCACCGGCGGCTAGTTCCAGTGTCAGCTTGTCCTGGTCC
>JAPYUD010000213.1:0-5979 GCA_029936215.1 Pirellulaceae bacterium
GATCTCCTCGTCAATCGTGGCGAGTCGATCGTCGACAGTACTGACCATATCGATCTTGACCTTGTCCAGGTCCTCGATTGCCCTGGCAATCTCGTCCTGAAGCACCTCTCCCTTGCCAAGCTGATCCTCACCGACCTTCAGCTGGGCATTCAGCTTCTCTTCAAATTGCTGGGCGTAGGTGGTGAAAGCAAGTTTCTGAACTTCCGAAAGGCTGTCAAACTTCTTCGTCAGGTCCGCCTGGAAGACTCCGTTGAGCTCGGTCAGTTTCTTTTGGAAGTTATTGTTCTGCCTGGCAATCTGGCGGCCCTTCTTCTGAACCTCCGCAATACCATTGGCAGTTAACTCCTCCAGTTTCTTGCTCCCGGCAATAAAACGATCGTCCGATTCCTTGCGCAAGGTGGTGACCGCAGATTCAAACTGCTGGTGGAGTTTCTTCGACTCCACGGCAATCTTCTCCTCGGCAGCCTTCTTGATCGTGTCGGTCGCAATCTGCATTTCGCGGGCCAGATCATTGTCCAGCTTTGTCGAGAGTTCATCCGAGAGCTGCGCATGGATTTCAACACGAAGCTCCTCACGACGACGTTGCTTAATCTTTTTGAAAAGCAACTGGGCAGAAGCTGTATCAGCAGCCACGGTAAAAACCAGGGCCATCACGGTACTCACCAGGATAATTCTGCGCATTTGACCTACCTCGCTTAGATTACACTATTTACTAGATCGGAATATCTTCCGGGGAAAAATCAACTCTATCCTGAAAAAACCCCTTGAATTTTGGACTGCGACTGGTCACGCAACCAGCATTCAAACCACACGAAACAACGTTCTATCTAGAGTCTATCATACTCCTGGATTCCTTGGGAACCGTTGTTTTTTCTGGAAAAAATGACTCCTTCTGCCTTCCACCATGTGAATTCATAAAGAAGCTGGATTTGGCCGTAAAGTCAGCCTCTTTTCGCGTTTTTACTTTATCCTCACAACTCGAATAACCGACATTAACGGGAAGCCCACGTCTGCACTTGAGAAGGAAGAGCGTGGCATTTTTCACCAAGAGCAAAGCATTCCGATGATCTATTCCAAGTTCAAGACACTTGCCCTGTTCGTATTGCTGGTTTTTCCTGCCTGGCAATTGCTGGTAGCCGGTCCAGGACAGGCGCGTCAAACCGTCCGGCCGGCTTCCACGAATCTCGAGGAAGTCCCCTATCGCGTCGTCCCGGTACTGGAACCGCGCAACGAAACATCCCCCCCCACCGCCGTCGGGGATGTTTACATCGAGAAGGCAACTCCCATCCGACAGGATTCCAGCCCAGTCCAACTCCCTCTGATCGAACGCAATTGGTTTGGCAACAGTTTTCTTGGTGGATCACTCCTTGGACATCGACCCTGGGGAAGCGGACTGATCGGAAGCCAGCTTCAACAAGACTCCGCGCTGTTCGACGCCGTGCTGCCTGGCCCTCGGCGGCAGTGGTGGGCGCGAGCAGAATACCTGGTTTCCTGGCGAAGGGGCCAGGACATTCCTGCACTGGTAACGACTAGTGCAGCTGGCACACCGCTCGCAGATGCGGGGGTCCTGGGACTGGGCACGACACAGGTCTTGCTGGGAAACGAACGGATTGACGGGGATTCAACGCCGGGGGGCCGGATTGACTTCGGCTTCTGGATGCCCGCGAGGAACAAGGGACTGGGTGCCCGTTTTTTCTCGCTCGGGAGTGCCGACAACCTGTTCCCGTTTCCCACCACTGCAAGCACCATTATCGCTCGCCCGTTCTTTAACGTCGACGCCGGTGAACAACAGTCATTACCAGTCAATTTTCCCGGTTCGGAACTCGGCTCCCTGTCGGTCCTCAGCTCCTCGGACATCCTCGGGCTGGACGTCTATATCCGAAGGCCGTGGCGACAGAGTGGAAATGCCACGGTTGACTTTCTCTGGGGATACCAGATGTCACGGATTGACGAGTCCCTGGTCATTTCCAGCAGCAGCCTGAACCAGGATGGGCGAAACGGGATCCCGGTTGGAACCCGGCTCGACCTGCTTGATTCCTTCGAGACACGCAACGAGTTTCACGGGGGGATGCTGGGATTGCTCGCCGAGATCGAGGGGGGATGCTGGTCCCTTAACATGCTTGCCAAGGTTGGCCTGGGGAACATGAACCAGAAGGTAATGATCTCCGGGGAGACCGTGATTACTGACCCGGGGGGTGGAGTGTTAACACAAGCGGGCCTGCTGGCAGCGGATTCCAACCAGGGAATCGCAGAACGTGATAGTTTCGCTGCCGTCCCGGAATTTGAGTTGCGTTACAACTACCATCTCAACCCGGCGGTGGAGGTCTCCATCGGGTATTCCTGTATCTACTGGAGCCGGGCAGTCCAACCAGGCAACCAGATTGACCTGAACGTTGACATGGCCAACGGGACCGCCCCGATCCTGTCAATCAACAGCGACAAGTACTGGATGCATGCTCTCTCGATGGGCGTCAGCTGGCAATTCTAGTGAGAGTGAGCTGATTAACTGGAAAACCAGTTTGCCAGCAGCAGGTCAACCGCTGCCAGGTACTCTCCCTGGGAATTTTGCTGCCAGGCAATCTCTTCCAGCTCACTTGCCGGGCTCGCCTGCTCGACCGAATTCCAGTTGCCCAGTACCTCGTCAACAATCAACTCCCCTGTGAGAGGCTCACCGTCTGCCTCATCTCCACCCGACTGGATCCCCAGTGCTTCCGGTGTGCCAATAATTCCCAGCAACTGGGTGGGCTGGTCTTCAAAGAGCGTACGAGCGGGCATGCCACTGCCGATACTGACTGTCACCGCCAGGTTCTGGCCTCCATCGATCACGGAGATATCGACATCGCTGCTGGACAAAGCAACCGTTGCATCGACCGATTCAAAACCGGTCCAACTGGGATCCAGGGCCACCCAGCCAAATCCGGGGTCGGTGCCGGTACAGACCAGCATGGAAGGATCTGGTCGGGCCGAAAAGAAATCGGCCAAGCTCAGCGTCGCAGCCGCACGCCCTCGCTCAGCAAAATTGGTCGATACCAGGTCCGCTCCCTCGACCAGCTGGATCGTGATCTCGTTGTCACCGCTCACCGTACCGGCAGCCGCATCTACTGTCTCGAGTCCATCGAGCAAGTAGGCTGGCTGCGTCTCGGTGATCACGTAACTCCCAGGTGCCAGGTTCTCGAAAAGATAGTTCCCGGCGGAGTCGGTAGTACGAGTCGCCTGGACGGCATTGGATTCGAAGTCAATTCCGTCCAGGGAGATGGTGATGCCGCTGAGAACCATCTCCCCTGTATCCTGGATGCCGTCCCCGTCGATATCGATGAAAACAGTACCCGAAATATCGCCCGGCTGGAACGTATCAACATTTACCGTGACCTGGGCCTGGTCGGTCAGGCTGTCATCATCGGTAATCGTGTAGCTGAAGGAGTCCTGGCCGGAAAATCCAAGGGGTGGAACGTACTGGACCAGGGTCCCGCTCTGTTCAATCGTGACCGTTCCTCCCTGGGCCGTTGCCGTGACCGCGGTAATCGTGAGCGGCTCCACACCATCCGGAGCCGAACTGTCATTGAGCCGTACATCCAGGTTTTCACCCGGCGAGTCGACAACCACCTGGAAGGTATCGTCGTTTGCCGTGGGAGGATCTGCCAGGTCAAGAACATCCACGAAAACCACGGCCTGATCGGTACTACTGCTGCCAGCCGTAACGGTATACGTAAATGCTTCCGAGCCAAAGAAATCCGCAGCCGGGCTGTAGAGGATCGACTTGCTGTCCGTTGCGATTGTTGCAATACCACCCTGCGATGGTGTCCCGACCGCCGTAATCAGTAACTCCGTACCGCTGTCCGGGTTTGTATCGTTCACCAGTACATCAAGGCTGTTATCGGTCGAATCCTCGTCGACGCTCAGTGTGTCAAACTGGGCGACCGGATTGTCACCCGCCCCCTGCAGATCCACGGTGACCGTTGCCGTATCGGTCCCACCATTCCCGTCGCTGATCGTGTAACTAAATGTCTCCAGACCGTCAAAATTCGCCAGCGGCGTGTAAAGCAGGTGAGAACCATTGGAGGCAATGGTTACCGACCCCCCCGCGCTGAGCGTCCCGGTGGCGGTAATCTGAAGAGATTCCAGGGCATCCGGAAGGATCGAGTCGTTCGCAAGCAGATCCAGCAGGTTACTGGAGCTATCCTCGTCAACGTCAAAAGTGTCATCCACAGCCGTGGGGTTATCGTTCGTTGGGAACACCTGGACTGTCACGATGGCTGACGAACTCCCTGTCTCATCGCCAATCGTGTAGGTGAATGTTTCCACACCGAAATAGTTGGCAAGCGGGGAATAGACCAGGCTCAGTTCATCCGTGGAAATTGCCACCGATCCACCATTGCTTGTCTGGCCTACCGAGGTGACCTTGGCCGCCGAACCAACCGGAATGCTGTCGTTGCTCATCACGAGGATGCTCTTATCCACGCTGTCCTCGTCAAACCCGACGGAGTCGGGATCGGCCGTAAAAGCGACCGTCACTGTCAGGTTGTCACTCCCGTAATCAATCTTGGCCTGGTCGACCGCAGTATTGGTCCCGAACAGGAGCGTGTCAGAACTGGGCAGATCGTCGGGCGGATCCGCCTGAAAAACCAGTTCTCCCCCCTTTTCCGCTCGAACCGGAACGCTGAACAAGAGGAACTGGCCAGCACCAAGTTCGCTGAGACCAGAAAGACCACCCACCTCGTCAATCAGTCCGTTCCCGATACCAATGGCACCGGTGTGCACGGAAGGAAAATTCGGACCGTAAATGACCGGGCTCCCCGACGCCACGTTACTACCAGCTGATTCAGCCAGCTCGGTACCCGGGATGACGAAAACATGAAGTTCTCCACCGTTTCGAAGCGTCGCTTCCAATCCCAGCGCCAGGCTGGTGGGACTGAGGTCACTATTAATGGCGCTGGTAATCGCGGTGGCCACCTCGCTCGACGTATCCCCATCGGCAATAGTCACCGCGACACTACTGGTGCCGACACTGCTGTCCTTGTCAAATTCCAGCACAAACTGAAGGTCATCTCCGTTTCCGGAAATGCCATCCGGGCCAGACTGGCTAAAAGTCAGGGTCTCCCCATCATTAATCCCGGCGGCTCCATTGGCCGGAGCGTCGATGGCAAAGCCACTCACGTTCACCAGGCTGGTATCAAACAGCACATCCGTGTAGGCCGCAAAGACACCGTCGGGCTGGCTCCGCATATCCTCGACCAGGACATGTACCAGGAACTGGTCACCTGCCGCGACCGAGGTGATAGGCTGCCCCAGTGCATCTGTCAATTCAACAGTCAATTCAATCAGCACCTCTCCGTCCACCGTCAGGCTGACCAGCTGGCTTCCCTGGTTGCCGGCAGCATCCGCAGCAACCACCGAAAACTGCTGGCTCCCCTTCTGGTTGGCAACCGGTGTCCAGGAAATCAGGCCGGTTGTGGGATCGATGCTCATCCCAGCGGGGGCACCGGAAAGCGAGTAACCGAATCCTGCATTCCCCTCTTCGGGGTTGGAAACATCGTAAGAGAAAGCGGCGGCAATCGTGGCCGTTGTCGGGGGAGTGGAGGTAAAAGCGTCGACCACCGTGTCAACGGTCAGAGCCAACGATCCACCGGGAAGGCTGTCCCCTCCATCAACCACCTGGATCGCCTTGATACTGTTGACACCATCGACAAGGCCAACCGCCCCGGTCGTGGTGATCGTTGCCTGGCCCCCACTGGCCACCGCCTGGCCAATTTCCACGTTCCCGGCCAGCAAGCGGACCAGGGCGCCATCGATCACACTGCCAACGGTGAATTGCAACGCGGTTGCAGACGAACTGTTGTTATTGCTGGTGATGTTATCCGTATCGCTTGAACCCGTATCAAAAGCTGCTACCAGGTCAGGTATTTCCGGGGAAGCAACGGTCGAGTTGGCAAAGTTGACATCGAGATGGGTCCCTCCCACCTCTACCGTGACCACCTGACC
>JAPYUD010000213.1:5989-6255 GCA_029936215.1 Pirellulaceae bacterium
GGAATCGCCTGCTTGAAAGGAGATATCAGTTCCTGGCGAATCGTCTGGCTGCCGCTGGGAAGTCGCAACTGGTAACTGCCGTCCGCTGCCGTGACCGTGCGAAACTCGTTCGCGTCCAGCTGACCATTATCGTCCGCATCAGCATAGACCGTGAAGCCAACCAGCCCTGGCTCGCCCGCCCCCTGGCTTGCATCGCCATTGCTGTCATCAAAAATCGTCCCCTGGACAACACCGTCGCCCGTCACCGACTGGACCACCACAAGCGT
>JAPYUD010000214.1:0-6233 GCA_029936215.1 Pirellulaceae bacterium
GGTGATCAGCGGTAACCGGAACTTCGAGGGACGAGTGAACCAGCTGGTGAAAGCAAATTACCTGGCCAGCCCACCACTGGTTGTCGCCTATGCACTTGCCGGTACCGTGGACCTGGACCTGACCACAGAGCCGCTCGGAGAGGACCAGGAGGGGAAACCGGTGATGCTCAGCGATCTCTGGCCCACGCGAGAGGAAATCGACCAGCTGGTCAACTCGTCGGTAACTGCGGAGTTGTTTGTCGACCAGTACAGCAGCGCGGTGGACTCCAATGAACGGTGGAACAATATCGCGGTCAGCGGAGATAATCTTTACGCCTGGAATGAAGAAAGCACCTATATCCAGGAACCCCCCTTCCTGGTGGGGCTCAGTCGCGAGGTCTCACCGATCCAGCCGATCCGCGGAGCACGGGTGTTGATGCTGCTTGGAGACAGCGTCACCACCGACCATATTTCACCCGCCGGGTCGATTGCCAAGCAGAGCCCGGCAGGGGAATACCTGCTTCAGAACGATGTGGAACCGGCCGCTTTCAATAGCTATGGCTCGCGGCGTGGAAATGATCGAGTCATGCTCCGCGGGACGTTTGCCAATATACGGATTCGTAACCAGCTGGCACCGGGTACCGAGGGAGGCGTGACACGCCACCTCCCCGGTGGAGAGCAGATGACTGTCTATGATGCCGCCATCAGGTATCAGCAGGAAGAGGTTCCCCTGGTGGTGCTGGCGGGACGGGATTATGGCATGGGAAGCAGCCGGGACTGGGCTGCCAAAGGGACCCACCTGTTGGGAGTCCGGGCCGTGATCGCTGCAAGTTATGAGCGGATTCATCGCAGTAACCTGGTGGGGATGGGAGTCCTGCCCCTGGAACTGCTCGATGGCCAGGACTGGCAGGCCCTGGGACTCGATGGAGAGGAGATCTTCGATATCGAGGGCCTGGATGATGATCTTCAGCCGCTGGCGCTGCTCGAGGTGAAAGCCACCACGGCCGATGGCACTGTCAGGCAGTTCCAGACGCGAGTTCGTATCGATACGCCCGTGGAGATGGACTACTACCGTAATGGTGGAATCCTTCAGACCGTACTGCGGCAATTGCTCGATACATGAGCTGCGGCACTAGCGAGAAATGGATGAAGTCACCGGTGGAGGCTCCGCCTGGTGCCCGATCAGCTCGCTGTTACCGGCTACCGGGGTCTCTCCCCAACGTGCTCCCAGCATCAGGCAGTTGATGCCCGAGCCAATTCCCATCAGGGCAAGCTTCTGGTCTGGCTCGAGGAACTGCTGCTCGGCAGCTACTGCCAGGGTGATCGGCAGGGCGACCGAGCCGGTGTTGCCCAGCCAGGGGAAGCTGGCGAAGTCGTTGGCTTCGTCGAGTTCAAGCGTCTCAAGCAGGGAAGTTCGGTGAGCTCCTCCGACCTGGTGACAGATCGTGCGGTCGATATCCCCGGCGGACCAGCCAGACTGGGCGAGGAATCGCTCGAAGGTCTGTTGCCCGGTACGAATTCCCTCTCGCATTAATGCCTCGCTGTCGGTATGCATCAAGGGCTGCATCTGCTCGCCCACGGCTTCGTCCTGGATGCTCTGGCACAGCTCATGGTGCTCTGTACTGGCAAACGCCGTTGCGGACAGTAGCGGGCTTGCCTGGGGGGCAAGGTCCTCGTGGGCCAGCAGCAACGCGGCACTGCCTGAGCCAATGGTCAGGGAAGCAAGTGTGAGCTTGATGTCCTGGCGGGTCAGCGAGCTGTCGTTGTTGAGCATCTGGATGGTTGTCTCGAGCAGGTAACGGCTCTCCTCGGTTCCCACCACCAGGGCAGCACGAACCTGGCCCGTTTCGATCATGGCCGCTGCCTGGACCATCGCGTTTAAAAGGCCAAGGCAGGCATTGGAGACGTCGTAGAGATGGCAGTCTGCCCCAAGGCCAAGCAGGTGGTGGACCCGGGATGCCGTGGCCGGTTCCAGGTAGTCACGGCAGACACTGCCGTGAATCAAGAGGTCGACCTTCTCTGGCGGGATTCCGCCGACCGCCAGGGCACGATTTCCACTCTCTGCACTCCGTTCACTCGGCATGGTGCCAGCCGGCCACTGGCGCCGCTGGGAAATCCCGGTCATGAGTTCCAGGCGGCCAGGGGGAAGGCCGAGACGTGTGTAAAGTGGTGCCAGTTGATTCTCGATCCAGTCGCTACTGAGAACTTCCTGTGGAAGCGTGTAGCCGATCGATGCCAGCCTTACCCGTTGAAACTGCATGAATATCACTTTCCAGGCTGGGAGATAAAAAACCTGGTCCTCGACCCCCAGAGTAATTAGTTCGCCAGCTGGGGGGAAGTGCGTGGCTCCATTCCACACCCAAAGACCCCCAAAGGAAAGGAACGAAAGAATCCAGAAACTGCTAGCAGAAAAAGTGCTTGCACAGCATATAGGGGGTCAAAAGTTTTTAGGCCCAAAATAACCGGGTTTGTTTGTCACCTGCGTGACAAGGCGGCACAATCACTCCTGTCTTAAGCATCCCCCCATCGTTCGACGCAGGCGAATTCACAAGGAGATTCGCCGCACCCCCCGAGTGAGTCATACACCGCATCATCCGGTGGCAACCTTCTACTCACTCACCAGCAGGACCCGCTCGGGGCCTGTTTTCCCATCGGGTCTTCTGTTCTTCAAAAAACAGAGAAGATCGGGCCCCGGGATTTTTTTTCCTGGTCCAGGCGAACCTGGGCCGTCGAGTCAAGTGAAACGCGTATCTTAAAAAGGATTTTATAGATGCAGTATAAACCGTTGATTGGATTGAATGCGGATTACCGGGAAACTCAGAACGAGGCACCCGATTTCTCTTATCTTGCAGCTGGCTATGCCGATTGTATTGTGCGGGCGGGAGGCATCCCGGTCGTGGTTCCCCCGCTGGAGGAGGCAGAGGATGTTGACTGCCTGCTCGACACCCTGCATGGATTTATTCTGATCGGTGGTCAGGATCTTGACCCCAATCGTGACGGTTTCATGCGGCATCCATCGGTTCGAACGATGAACCCCCGCCGCGAGGATTTTGATCGACTCCTTGCCCAGCGGATTGTCAAGCGACGGATGCCTGTCTACGGGATCGGTGTCGGTATGCAACTGCTCAATATCACCCTGGGGGGAAACCTCTTTTTGCACCTCCCAGAGGATATTCCATCTGCCGTGCCTCACAAGGATCCTCAGGACCCGGGGCACCGTCATGGCCTGGAAGTGGTTCCAGGGACGCTGCTCGAAGAAGTCTATGGGGATGGTGAAATCCGTGTCAGCAGCATGCACCACATGGCACTTGACGAGGTGGCAGAAGAATTCATGGTAAGTGCTTATAGCCCGGATGGTGTGATCGAGGCCATCGAGAGTATCCAGGAGGACTGGTTTGTCATCGGGACCCAGTTCCATCCGGAAACACCGGCAGCCACCGCCCTGGACGCCCGCATCATGGAGGAATTCGTTGCTGGCGTGAAAGGACGTAACGGGATGTTGCAACTGGTCGCATGAGAGAAAAGGGGTGTCGGTAGCAGGGGGCCCTTGGCTACCGACAGTCGGGGCAGCTGAAAAGGGGGGGCATGGATGCCCGCCTCCGCTGCTGACCGGCCGATTTTGCAGCCGGGACCTGCCACGGAGGCGCAGGTTCCGGCTGCTTCCTTTTTACCCCCGGGCGATTATTCTTTTTTCCTTTTCGCTCGCCTCTGCCGCCAGAAAGGCAGCAGTAACATCACCAGGGCCAGCAGACAGCAGATCAGGGAAAAGGGTTCACTGACCAGCGGCCACCAGCTGCCACTGCTCGCCTGCAGGCCTGCTCCCAGCTTTTTTTCGGCAATCGGGGAGAGTACAAAACCGATCACGAAGGGGGCCAGGGGCACCTTGAAGCGTTCCAGGCCAAATCCGACCAGGCCAAATCCGAGCATCACCCAGACGTCAAACAGACGGTTGTTCAGGGCGTACGAGCCGACCACGCAAAACACCATGATCACCGGCAAAAGCAGCGATCGAGGGACCTGCGAGAGCCGTGCAATCCAGCGAACCGAACCGATCATCAGCAGGAACATCAGGATGTTGGCAAAGAACATTGCCCAAATGATGGTGTAAACCACCGAGGGGTTGTTCTGGAAAAGGACCGCACCAGGTTGCAGGCCATGAAGTACCAGGGCACCGAGCAGGATCGCGTCGATCACGCTGCCCGGGATTCCCATTGCCACCAGGGGGATCAGGGCGCCGCCAATCGTGGCATTGTTCGCCGCCTCGCTGGCAACAATCCCCTCTTCCGACCCGGTGCCAAACTTCTCCGGCGTCTTGGAAAGTCCTCGGGCTGCTGAGTAGGCCACCACGCTTCCTACGTTGGCACCAATCCCAGGCAGGATGCCTATCCAGGTCCCGATCAGTGAGGAACGCAACAGGTTAACACGGTGTTTCCACCAGTCTTTCAGGCCCAGCAGCACACTCCTTCCATGCAGTTCCGGCGCTGCGATCGGGACCGCACCACGACCTGCCTCGTGAAGAATCTGGCTGACGGCAAACAGGCCAATCAGTACCGGCAAGAGCGCCAGTCCATCGTTCATCTGGTCAATCCCTAATGTCCAGCGACTTGTGCCGGTGGCAGGGGATTCCCCCGGGATGGTAACCAGGATGCCCAGCAGGCCCGAGAAGATGCCCTTCCAGAGTGACTTTCCCGATACCGAGGCGATCAGTACCAGTGCCATGATCACCAGGGCGAAATAATCAAAGGAACCGAGCCGGGTGGCCACCTCGGAAATCGGCCGTGCCAGCAGCAAAAGGAAAACCCAGGAGATGCAGCCCCCCACAAAAGAGGACATGATGCCCAGCCCCAGGGCGCGACCTGGACGGCCGGACTGGGCCAGCGGGTAACCGTCGAGCGTGGTGATCACCGAGGCAGGGGTCCCTGGCATCCGCAACAGCGTAGCCGTGATCAATCCACCACTGATGGAACCGACATACATCGAGACCAGCAGGACCATCGCTGCCTCTGGCTGCATGCCATAGGTGAGCGGAAGGGTCAGGGCAATCAACATCGCACCGGTCAGGCCGGGTATTGCCCCCACCGTGATTCCAAGGGCCGTGCCGACGAGAATCCAGACACCGGTCATCGGTGAAGTGAAGACCTCAAGTAATTGCTGGACAAGTACCTCGTTCACGGCTGCCACCTTAGGGAAGTTCAACCTGGAAGAAGACCTGCAGGACAAGATGAATCAGCAGCGGGACCACGATACAGGCATCCCAGGGAAACCCTTTCCAGGCAGAAGCAACGGGCTCACGCCTGCGGATCAAGTAAACCAGGCTAACCATGAAAAGCACGCTGAGAATGCGAAAGTCAATCTCCAGCAGTCCCAGGCAGGCCAGGTAGGTCAGCGTGGCAAGCAGGAACAGCAGTACCTGGCGAAAGTAGCCAGCATCGATCGGGTCGTCCTTCCCGGATACGTCCATGGCATCCGGCGTGCTGGTCGATCGGCCAAACAGAACCACTCCCAGGCTCAACAGCGTGGCCAGCGAAATCCAGAAGGGAATATTCGGTAACACGTCGGGGCTGGTCGCATCCACCGACCGGATCGCCTGGATCCGCTCGACAAGCTGGGATTTCATCTCCTCGCCGGTCTTGACCAGGGGCTCACATAATCGCTTGGCCAGTGCCTTTTGAACCTGCTCGGTTGCCATCGCCTTCTGGATCACTCCTGCCATGTAATCCACCTTGGCCTGGTCGGTTCCCCGGGGAAACCACCAGAAATGCATGTTGGCATGGACGAAATCATAGCCCTGCTCGACCGTCGTCATGATCTCCGGGGCCGCGGGAAGCCGTTCGGCGGAACTCACCGCCAGTGCCCGGATACCACCGACACGGTAGTCAATAAACTCTCCCATCGAGAAAGCCGAGACATCGGCATGGCCTCCGACGAGGGCCTCGAATCGGTTGGCGCCCCCACCAATCTGCGTGTAAAGGAAAGCCGCCCCCGGTTCATTGCTCTCCAGGATCAGCCCGGCGTAGTGCACCGGGGCATTCAGGTTGGCTGCAAAGACCAGCTTGCTGGGATCCTCCCGGGCCGCTGTCATCAAGTCGCCCAGTGTCTGGAAGGGGGAATCCTCCCGCACCGCGATCACCATGTTCAGCCTGCCGGTGGCGGCGATCGGTTCAAAATCCTCGGGCCCGTAGGGGACCTTGCCGGAGGACTGGGCAGTGATCAGCGCCTCGTGCAGCAGCAGCATCGTGTAACCGTCAGGAGCC
>JAPYUD010000215.1:0-6218 GCA_029936215.1 Pirellulaceae bacterium
TCGAAGAACTTGACATTCGCAAAAACACGATCATCGTCTATCAATCCGACCATGGTCATTCACAAGAAGTTCGTACCTTTGGCGGTGGCGGCAGCGCAGGGATTTATCGTGGCGCAAAATTTAGTCTCTTTGAAGGAGGCATTCGAGTGCCCGCGATTATCAGCTGGCCCGGGCATCTACCAGCAAATCAAGTCCGCGGACAACTGGCTACCGCCTGTGATTGGCTTCCAACACTGGCCAAGCTCACCGGAATTCAATTACCAGCCCATCGAATCGATGGAACGGACATTAGTGAACTGATTCAATCAAACAGTGCAAAGAGCCCGCATGATGTTTTTCATTGGCAAACAGGGGGAGGAAAAAACCTGGCTTGGGCGGTACGACAAGGTCCCTGGAAACTGCTTGGCAACCCGAATGACACCAGTCAAAAAGCTCCGCTTACTAAAGCAGACAAGCTGTTTCTCGTGAATCTGGACGAGGACCCCAGCGAGTTGACCAACCTTGCGGCACGACACCCCGAACGTGTCACCGCGTTGCAAAAACTCCACGAACAATGGTTGCTCGACCTTCGGTAGAGGTGCGGTGGAATGGGTTGTAGAACAAGGAAGTCTAGGCAGCGATGAAAGCTCCCACCTTTGGATAAATAAAATTCATGAAACGCTTGAAGATTTTTTTGCTGCTCCTGTTGGCCGCTGGTCTGACCACCCTGGCCGGCCATAACCTGGCCCAGGAGGACGATACCGCTCGCACCGTGACCCAGGCAGACATGCCACGGATCCCGCATACCGATCCGGCCGACGCGGTAGCGACATTCACGCAGGCCCGTGACTTTGAACTTGAGCTGGTTGCCTCCGAACCACTGGTCTCCGACCCGGTCGACGCCTGCTTTGATGAACTGGGCCGCATGTACGTGGCCGAGATGCATGGATACCCCTTCTCGCAGGAACCGACCAAGCTGAACCCGGTCGGGGGTGGAAAGAAAGACGCCGGCATCATCCGTCTGCTGGAAGATACCGACGGCGATGGCACGATGGACAACAGCACGGTGTTTGCCGACAAGCTTAGCTGGCCCACGTCGGTGCGCTGTTACAACGGCGGCGTCTTTGTGATTGCCCCGCAGCATCTTTATTACCTGAAGGATACCGACGGCGATCGCAAGGCAGACGTGCGCGAGGTGATCCTTACCGGTTTCGGCCGGGACAACGTGCAGTCGGTCACCAACGGGCTGCAGTGGGGGCTGGATAACAAGATCTACTTCGCTGCCGGGCGGAACCCCAAGCAGCTACTGCACCGGGGCAAGCCCTTGTTTCCGGTCAGTGGTATTGATCTTCGCTTCGATCCCCGCACCGAGAAGTTCGAACGTGTGACCGGGGGCCTGCAGTTCGGACACACGGCAGACGCCTGGGGAACTCGCTTCGTCTGTAGCAACAGCAACCACATGCAGCAGGTCGTCTATCCCCAGAGGTACCTGGCGAGGAATCCCTACTTCGTCGCCTCCGGGCTGGTTCGCAGCGTGGCCACCGACGGGGCCAGTGCGCGGGTCTTTCGGACCAGCCCGCCGGAGCCCTGGCGAATTGTCCGGCAGAAATGGCGGGCACTGGACAAGGGGTACAAGCTGATCTTCAACAAGGATGGGGGCTGGGAGTTCATCCCGCTTGACCCGACCAAGAAAAAAGGGGCCGTGCCAACCGAATACCCGGTTGGTTACTTCACCTCGGCAACCGGGATCACGATCTATCGCGGCGATGCCTATCCGGAGGAGTTCCGGGGGAATGCTTTCGTGGGGGATGTCGGTGGTAACCTGGTCCACCGCAAGACGGTGAACGCCGATGGCGTGGTCTACCGCTCGACGCGTGCCGACCAGGGGACCGAGTTCCTGAGGTCCACCGACAACTGGTTCCGACCGGTGAACTTCGTCAATGCCCCGGATGGCACGCTCTACGTACTGGACATGTACCGTGAGACGGTTGAGCATCCCTACTCCATCCCCGACGAGATCAAGGATTTCCTGCATTTGACCAGCGGGATCGACCGTGGGCGAATCTACCGGCTGGTCAGCCCCGGGATGAAGCGGGTCGTACCGGTCAAGCCGGGTGAGCTCAAGCTGCGAGAGTTGGTCACGCTGCTGGGCTCGGATAACGGTTGGATGCGGACGACGGCGCAGCGGCTGCTCTGGGAACGGCAGCAGAAGCAGGCGATTCCCCTTCTGGAGAAATTCCTGGCCGAGACCGACCGGCCGCTGGGGCGGCTGCATGCCCTTTGCACGCTCGATGGCCTTGGCGCGCTGACGGCCCGTCACGCGGTGGCAGGGCTCTCGGACGAACATCCACGGGTTCGGGCGCATGCGATCCGGCTTTCCGAGCCGCTTCTGGATGACCATCCGCAGTTGGTGGCCCGGCTGCTGGAACTGACAGCCGATGAGAATGAACATGTTCGCTTCCAGCTTGCCTTTTCCCTGGGAGAGACAACCAATCCACAGGCCCTGGAGGGTCTTGCAACGATGGCCCGTAGCGCGACCAATGGCCCGGAGGTCCAGTCCGCGCTCTTTTCCTCGCTGGGAGGGTCGGCCGACAAACTCGCGGCAGTGTTGATCGATGACGGCCAGTTCCTCAAGCAAAAGCATGCCGGGCCGCTGCTGGTGCAACTGGCTCTGATCGTGGGGGCGAATCCCGAGGCCGACCCGTCGATCGGGCTGCTTTCCTCGGCGACCGCCAGCGACGTTCCCCTTTCGATTCAACAGGTGGTCCTGGCAGGCCTGGGAGAGGGGCTCGCCCGGCGTGGTTCCTCGCTGGCGGCATTGCTGTCGGCCGATTCCGTGCCGGCGCCGCTCAAGCAGCAACTGGCCGGCCTGTTTGGGCGGGCGGTTGCGCTGGCGGCGGATGGCGAGCAGGAGGTTGCCAGGCGTGAACGTGCCATCCGGCTACTGGCCTTTGCCGACTTGAAAACGGCGAACGATGCCCTGGCTGCTTTTCTTTTGCCCCAGGTGCCACAGTCGCTTCAGCGGGCGGCGGTCGAGGCGCTTGCCGAGCAGCAGTCCGACGAGGTGGTGCCGACCCTGCTCTCCGGCTGGCGAGGACTGAGTCCTCCCATCCGCCGCAGCGTGGTGGATTCGATCATGCCACGGCCCACGCGGATCCAGCTGCTGCTCCAGGCGGTCAAGGCGGGATCGATCAAGCGAAGCGACATTGAGCGGGACAAGAAGCAGCTGCTTTTGAAACATCCCAATGCTGCCGTACGAGATCTCAGCCAGGAGCTGTTTGCCGGTGAGGTCAATTCGGACCGTGCCAGGGTGGTCGCCCAGTACCAGGGAGTCCTGGAGCTGGAGGGGAATGCGGTCCGGGGGCTGGATGTCTTCAAGAAGAAATGTGCTGTCTGTCACCAGGTGGGGGAGGTGGGCCACCAGATCGCCCCGAACCTCTCATCGGTACAGAACAAGTCAGAAGCCGACCTGTTGCTTGCCGTTCTGGATCCCAACCGCGAGGCCCAGCCGAACTTCAATGTTTACACGGTAGTCACCGGCGAGGGGCGGATCCTTAACGGGATCATTACTGCCGAGACGGTCAACAGTCTTACCCTGCTGCGAGCAGAATCGAAGCGGGACGTGGTACTTCGAAGTAACATCGACGAGCTTCTTTCCACCGGGCTGTCGCTGATGCCAGAGGGGATGGAAAAAGAACTCAACCGCCAGCAGCTGGCCGATGTGATCGCGTTTATCAAGTCGATCAAGCCGCCGCCCAAATGACGAGCCTTTGGTGCTGGCTGGATCCATAGTAAAATAGGCATGACTGTCGCCCACCCTCTGGTTTCACCTCATGATTCGATTCCTTCATAGAAAAGTGACCTGCCTGCTGGCAGCCAGCATTGTGCTGGCGGTCCCTGTGGTTGGTGTGGGCCAGGAACCGGCGGCGGTGCAGTTTGAAAAGCAGGTCCGCCCGCTGCTGGTGAAACACTGCATCAAGTGCCATGGCCCGAGGAAGCAGGAAGGGGGCCTGAGGCTCGATTCCCGCGAGGCGATTCTCAAGGGTGGAGAAACTGGCCCGGCCGTTGTTGCTGGCAAGCCTGCCGAGAGCCTGCTCCTTGAGGCCGTCCGGTACGAGAGCCTGGAGATGCCTCCCGCGGGCCAGTTGACGAAGCAGGCCATTGGGCAACTGGAAAACTGGATTGCCCTGGGGGTGAGCTGGCCCCAGGTTTCCGGGTCGATCCGGGAAACGGCTGGCGGGATCAGCGCGGCAGATCGCCGCTGGTGGGCCTTTGTGCCACTTTCCAAGCCACGACCCCCGAGCATCCGTCGCGATGACTGGTCTCAAAATGAAATCGACAGGTTCGTTCTCCGCCGGCTGCGGGACAACCAGATGCAGCCGGCATCCCGCGCGGATCGAGCCACGCTCGTCCGGCGACTCTCTTTCGACCTTCTGGGTCTTCCCCCTACTCCAGCGGAACTCGACTCCTTCCTCCTGGATACTTCTCCCGACGCCTGGGAGAAGCTGGTGGATCGGCTGCTTGATGATGAACGGTACGGGGAGCACTGGGCACGCTACTGGCTGGACCTGGTCCGCTATAGCGATTCGGACGGCTGGAACCAGGATGCCTACCGGCCCGTGATCTGGCGGTACCGTGATTACGTGGTGCGGGCGTTTAACGAGGACAAGCCCTACCCGCAATTCGTTCGCCAGCAGCTAGCCGGGGACGAGATGGGAGATGACGACCCGCAGCACCTGGACGCTGCCGGTTTCCTCAGGCTTGGCCTTTACGAGTACAACCAGCGGGACGCGGTGGGCCACTGGAATGACATCATGAACGAGATGACCGATGTCGCCGGGGATGTCTTTCTGGGGATGAGCATGGCCTGTGCGCGATGCCACGACCACAAGTTTGACCCGCTGCCCCAGCAAGATTACTTCAAGCTGCGTGCCTTTTTCGAACCGATCGTCTGGCGAGATGACCTGCCGGCGGCAACGCAGGCCGAGCAGCAGGAGTACCACGAGAAGCTGGCAGCCTGGCAGCAGGCGACGAGCGAGATCCAGGCTCGTATCGATGCACTACTGGAGCCGTACAACGAGCGGAAGTGGGAGTCGACGGTTGACAAGTTCCCGCTCGACATCCAGGCCTGTTTCCACAAGCCGGTCAGCGAGCGGAATTCCTGGGAGCACCAGATGGCCTACCTGGTCTCGCGCCAGTTCCTCGAGGAGGCGGGTGGGCCACTGAAAAACATCTCCAAGGAGGACAAGGAAAAATACGATGCGATGCTCAAGGAACTCGCTGCCTTTGACCATCTCAAGCCAGGGCCCCTGCCAGAGCTGATGACGGTGAGCGATTTTTCCGGCACGACCGCCGCCACGGTGATTCCCGATGACCCGGACGAGAAATCGATCGAGCCGGGTTTCCTCTCGGTACTCACGCCCGAGCCACGTGGCCGGCGGGGCAATGAGCTGGCAATCAGCCGGCCAGCGGGGAAAGAGGATTCCTCGGGCCGCCGTACGGCCCTGGCAGAGTGGATTGGCCGTCCTGATAATCCGCTGACCAACCGGGTCCTGGTCAACCGCATCTGGCAGCAGCATTTTGGGCAGGGGATTGTGGCCACACCGAACAACTTTGGGAAGATGGGGCAGTTGCCGACTCACCCGGAACTGCTCGACTGGCTGGCCGTGACTTTTGTTGAGAACGGATGGAGTATCAAGCAGCTGCACAAGCGGATCCTGATGTCGGCGACCTGGCAGCAGTCAGCGCATCATCCAGAGGCGGATCGCTACCAGCAGCAGGACCCGTCAGAGGCTCTGCTCTGGCGGGCACGTGTGCACCGGTTGCGGGCCGAGCAGATCCGTGATTCCATGCTGTCGATAAGTGGCGAGCTGGAGCAGACAGTGGGAGGCCCCGGCGTGGAAGCGAGTGTGCCGCGTCGCTCCCTTTACGTGAAGGTCTTCCGTAACACGACCGAGACGTTCCTGCATGCCTTCGATGCGGCGGGGGGTCTCAAGAGCATTGCCGTGCGCAATACGACCACCACACCGACACAGTCCCTGCTGCTGATTAATGGCACGTATGCACTTGGCCGGGCAGAAAAAATGGCGGACCGGCTGGTGGAGATAAACTTTGCTGATGCGACGGGGCTGGTTGACCATGCGATCCGTCTAACCTGGGGTCGCGGGCCGACCGAATCGGAAGCGGCCAGTTCACTGGCGTTCCTGGAGGTGACTGGCAGGCAGGAACCGGCGATGATT
>JAPYUD010000216.1:0-6209 GCA_029936215.1 Pirellulaceae bacterium
CTCCTGCTGCATCCTCTTGCACGAAATCAGGCAAGAGCGTGTAGTCTGGGTAGTCATACCGCACGATCAACTGCCGCACCGCCGGCCGGGGAACCACCGTGACCTGGTAATATTGCGTCAGTGCACCCCCTGCATAGATTCGATAGCGAAATCCTTCCTTGACGGCAGGGATCGTCATGGCGAAACGGTGACGGCCCTGTTCATCGTGCGACATCGCCTGCATGCGATGGATCGTATCGTTCCCATCCGCTGCCAACACACGGAGCTGCGACTTCTGGACTCGCAGGTCCGGCACGGCAACCTCGATACGAACCGAGTCTCCCTCGGCGACCGTGACATCACCAGGAATGATGATCATGTCGACAGCCTTCATGTTGTCGGTATTCACAAAGGGAACTACCAGCCGGCTCACCAGCCGGAATGTCTGGCGAGGCCAGAGCATCATGGTCACGGTCAGCATGCCAGTAAGAATGAGCATGATGCTGAAGACGCGACCTGCCGTCCTGAAACTGAACTCTTGTCGCGGGTCGACCGTGAGCGCCTGGCCACTCGCCTCGCGAGCCAGCTCGGAAATCAAGGCGGCACTTCCTCTTAACTCCGTCGAGTCAGAGGAGGTCAACAGTTCCACGGCGGAGCTGAGTCGTTCTTCCAGTTCCGGGTGGCGCAGCTCGATCATGCGAGCAATCCCCGCCAGGCTGAAACTGTGGGAGAGGGGCCGGACCAGGAAGACATAGATACTTCCCACGACCCCCGCCAGCAGGCAACTGGAAAGGATAATCCGGGGAGCGATCGTGAATATTGTCACGGAGGCATCGACTGCCATCCCCACGAGCAGCATCAACACGGAAACGCAAAGAACGGCGAGAAGTCCTTTGACGAACATCACCAGGCGAGCACGACGAATAAGCTGCGTGAGCCGATCCTCAAGCTGCTGAGGGACATCCCGCGACTGCGTTTCCACACTCAGAATACTCATACCAGGCCTCCACGTTTTCGAACACACCACTCCACGGTAACAACCACGATCAACAGGGTCAGGAGGATCCATGAATCCCAGATCGTGCGCCTTATCTCTTCCTTGTAGTTTAATGTGCCAGTTCCAAACGTGTCTAGAACATTTGGAATTCTAGCGGCGTCATAAACCGCACCACCGCTCAGGCTCCCCCAGCGGGCCATATTCACCAGGTCAACCCTTGTTTCATTCAGCTCCTGGGAGTTGATTTCTGCTGGCAGGAGACTGATTCTCGTTTCCACCTCGTCAACTCCCTCCCCGGCCAGCACACGCTTTGCCTCGGGACTATCCAGCACAACCCGGAATTCCCCTTCCCCGGAAAGGTGGTCGATCGAGACCCGGTACATCCCGTTGCTGTCCGGTATTTGTTTAAGGCGTTCCGAGAGCACCAGCCTGTCGTCCTGGTAAATGCGAACCATCGCCTCTTCATCTTCCACCGGTGCGGTGTAGGTGTC
Source organism: Pirellulaceae bacterium (assembly GCA_029936215.1). Classification (GTDB taxonomy): domain Bacteria; phylum Planctomycetota; class Planctomycetia; order Pirellulales; family Pirellulaceae; genus SAT2750. The sequence goes on from JAPYUD010000216.1 coordinate 1,468, forward strand.
GTTGATCCGTGCGGTAACGGTGAGAGCTTCCCCTGCCTGGTAGACCGTCTTGTTCGTACCGAGCCGGACCAGACCAGTACCGGCCTGAAGTTTCTCGGCCTCGGCCCACCGCAGCACCTGTCCCCAGAGCTTGTGATGGAAGCGATCACCGGTCCTGTACCGCAATCGCCAGGTCCGATCCGTGTTGAGCATCATCACTCGCCCCGCTCCCAGTTTCTGGATTGTCAGCAGTGCATTGTCTCTCTCGTACTGCTGTTGCTGGAGTTGTCGCTGCTCAGCCTGCTCGGGCGACTCGTTCTCCACCGGTTCAACCTGTTCCGCTGCAGCTGCCTCGGTCCTGGCGTACGCCAGCACAACCGCCCCGGGCTTGGTCTCCGTGATCTGGTGACGCCAGTAGAGTGGTGGCACTGATTCCCAGAACTCCCGGCTCTCCTCGTAACTCTCTCCCTGCTGGGTGATCGAATGTCGGTAGCCGACACGGGTCAGCGCGAGCTGGTAGGGCTCATCGGCAGGTGGCGTGACCGGTTCCGCACTCCCCTCGAAAGTGTGGGGCAGCAGATCGGCCAGCAGCGTGCCATCAAAGGCATGGGGCATAAAGAACCGTCCGGCAACAACAATCAGCGCACCCCCTCGCCGGTTCACGAAACGATCGAGAATCTCCAGCGTCTCCACTCCCAGCATCTGTGGCGACACATCTCCGAGTACCACCACGGCAAACTTGAACCACTCCTCCTGGCTCGCTGGCAGCAGCGTCGCCTCGATTTCCTCGTCAGCGCGAGAGACCGAGGCATGGATCTGCGGCAGATCGACTACATCGGCCAGCTGGTCCGGCCGCAGCAGCACCGTCTGCAACTGGACCGACGTGTCACGGCCTGCCAGCAGGGTCCTCAGGTAACGGTATTCCCATCGCGGGCGGCCCTCGACAATCAAGACCTGGGTACGGTCATCGGTGACCGAGACCCGCACCTCTCGCTGGTTGTTCGAATTGAAGGCCTCGGCCTCCACGGCATCGGCCTGGATCGGTTCGATCATGACCTGGTAAATCCGCAGGCCTTCCTCGGCTGGAACATCGTTGAAACGCACTGTCTGCACGAGTTCATCCTGGACCACGCTGAGTGTCTGCTCGTCAATTGTCTCTCCATCCCTGACCAGCTTGACCCGCACGCTACGGCCGTTCATGCCTGTCAACTTGACCCTGGCATTCACCACGAACTGGTCGTCGACCAGCACGGTTGGAGCCGATTCCACATCGATCACGGCGGCATCCACAGGAGAACGAGAACTTCCAACCACCAGCGAGGAGACCGGCACACCGGCTCCTCCCAGTTGCCTGACAGCTTTCTCCACGTCACCCTCGGCATTGTGGCGACCATCGCCGATCACCAGGACCCCAGAGAGCTGATCAAGGGGGATATCTTTTCTTGCTTTCTCCAGTGCCCTGGCCAGGTCGGTCACCAGCCGCTGGGGATCGTAAAGTGGCCCCTCGCCGTCTGCCACGTTCTCATCGTCCCCTGCCGGATCCTCACTTTCTTCGGAGTCTCCGCCCTTCTCTTGCGTGGAGTCCTGCCACTTGTCGGCATCCAGCAAGCTGACCTCGGAATGGAAGAGATACAGGCGAGGCGTGTATTTCTCGGCGATCTGGTCGATCACGCCCCCCTGCTCCTGGTCCTGGCCTGCCAGCAATTTGCGAGCCAGCACGGCCCGGGTCTGCGAGACCAGCTCGTCCACCTGTTTTCTTTTCTCCTCCGGCAGCGACGCCATGTAACCCCGGTCCACCTTGTCGATCAACACCCGTGCAATAGCGACACTTCCACGCAACTGGTCGGAAATCTCTTTCAGGTGTCCGACCACCTCTTGCAGCAGTCGCTCCGGATTCCCCTCCTGCTCGAGCGTGCTCTCCAGGTTCACCATCCGGGCCCTTACCCCGTTGCCGACCTGTTCTCGCAGCTTGTCGGCAACAGCGGTAATCGCTGCCTCGCTCTCTTTATCGAGTTCCAGGACACCCTGCTGCAGCTGATCGATCCGCTGCAGCTGGAAATTAACATCCTCGCGGCCCTGCTGGACCACTCGCAAAAGCGCGTCGACCGCCACGGACCACCGCTGTTGCTGATCGCCCTCCCCCGCATCTGCAAAAAGGGCATCCATCGCTCCTGCTTCATTGGCAAAGCTGTCACCCACCGACAGTAACTCCGCCGTCAGCGAGGAGAGGTCGTAGGGCAACTCCTGTTCTTCCGGGGAGAAAGCAGCCACCAGCTGCAGTTTCTCGCTATCGGTAAGCTGCTTGTCGACCAGGTACATCGAGGCTGAATCATCCAGCAGGACCGCGATGAAGCGTTCATGTGTTTTTTCTTCTGTCCTCGAGAGGACCGGCTGCATCAGTATCAACGTAACCAGCACGACCATGGTGACGCGCAGCCCGGCGAGCAGGTTACCCATCCGCGGCGTCACGATCTCTCTTTCCAGCTGGTAGAGAGAGAAGACGGTCTCCACTCCCGTGGCCATCAACAGTGCCATCCACCGGGGTGACCAGGCGGTCTGGAAAACAACAACCTGTGCAAGCAGCTGGAAAACCAGCCAGCAGGTGCCTGCACCAATTGCCACTCGCAAAAGCCAGGCGACAACCGAGGCGACACGTGTTTCAGGAAGCAGGCCATGCCAGTGATGGGCAGCCCACCAGGCTGCGCCCAGCAGGATTGATACCAGCAGGACGGACCACAGCGGCCAGCCCTGGGCAACGAGGTCTGTTACTTGTGTTACCGAATCCATTGCATCCTCTGTCTAGGGGGTACGGACCGTCTCGAGCATCTGCTGTGCCCGTTCCCGGAAACTACTGAGCTTCTCTCCCTCGGAAACAAATTCCACCGTCTCCTCTGCGCCAACCTTGCGTTGCCGGGCGATCCAGCGGGTGACGAAACACTCCGCCAGCAGGATCAGCAGGGCAGCCATCGCCAGGTACTTCCAGAGTTCATGACCGGGCACCTCATCGACCACCGCTGCGATCATCTCACCATCGTTCCCAGCGGCAAAATAATCAACATTCTGGCCAATCGCGGCCTGGTCTATATCACTGAGCAGTTCCAGTCGGCTCTCCTCCGGCGCCCGGGCCACCGAGAGCGGTAAAGGCTGTCCACCATCCGCCGAGCGGGCAACTGGTCCCAACCCCACCAGGTCACCCTCCAGGGACTCGGGAAACTGCAGGTGGTAGATACCGGGCTGGTCCATGCCGACCAGTGTCACCACCAGCCGATCCTGCTGCACTTCCACCGTCCCCTGCTGGAGTGTTCCATCTGGCGCAACCAGGTCTGCCACCAGCCGGTTTACCTGCTCCGGATCCTGCTCCGGATCCTGCTCTTCACTCTTCTCCTCGGCACTCTCCTGCTCCGGGATTTCCCCTGTCTCGTTGTGAGGCATGTCAAAACGAACCACCGAACGCTGAGCATAATTCAACGGAACCAGGTCCGGGGCAGCCAGGTGGTAGGTCAGCTCGTGGACCATCGGCAGGAAGGAAAAGAGAGTCGGCAGGTTACTATCGGCGATGTCCACCGAGAGGCTGGTAAGCGCAACACGTCCATAACCGGCATCCTTTTCCACCAGCATGGGAGCCCCGTTGGCCAGCAGCATGCCGATCGAGCTCCTGGCATCATCCACATCCATCTTCAGCTCCCAGTAGGCCGCAACACTGGCGGAGGCGAGGTCGGAGTGGCCCTTGGCAGCCACTTTTTGCATCGCCACATGGTTGACATTCTCCGTGGAAATACCGACCTGCCGATCGGCCGCGACGGTTTTTCTTTTCCCCAGTTGCGCCGGTAAAACGGTTCGTCCATCGGGAAGTTTCCACTGGTTATAGAATTCCACTTCGACACGGCGTCCCGGGGCAATCCAGAGTCCTCCACCGGCAGCCACAAAGCGTCCCAGCGCATCGGCAACTGGCGCACCAAGCCGTGGAACATCAGCCAGGATCACCACGCGGTAATCCTTTAGCAGGTCATCCTCACCCAGGTCCGGCGCCGAGACCACGTCGACCTGGACCAGGGCCGGGTTTTGCTCGGCCGCAATTTCCGCCTCCCCCGGTTCCCCCTCATCCTCGTTCGCCGCGGACGACAGGTCGACCGGCGGGGCGAGGGCAAGTTGCAGGAACATCGCACCACCGAATCCCTCGACACTGCCCGCGTTTCCATCAACCAGCAGGACTGGCAGGGAGGGGACCACCTGGATCACGTGGTGGGTCTCGTCATCGACACGCAGGTCATCATTGGTAATCACCCGGGCGGTAACAGCATAGGTTCCCGCTTTCTCAAACTGGTGCCGGAGTTCCACTTCCACCGACTCGCCAGGTTGCACCGGCCCGACCGGAACGGTGGTGGTCAACCCGCCGGCAATGCGGAACTCCACTCCCTCCGGTTCCACCTCCTCGCTCCCGGTATTCTCAACAGTCACACCGATCGTGACTGGCCGGTCCCGTCCGATCAGTACCCTTGAGAGCTGGGCATTGCGGATCGAGAGATTGCGATAGGACCGGGGGATCTCGAGAAACCGCGTTATCAGCCGGGGTGGGGCAGGAAGCTTGTCGAGCACGCTGGAGACAAACTGCCATCGCTGCAGGTTATCCGTTTCCCAGCCAAACTTGTGGCGATCCGAGAGGATCACAATTTTCTTCGCTGCATGGTCCCCCCGGGAGAGCGAATTCACGGCGGCCACGGTGGCATCCACGACCTGCATGACGCCTCCCACCGGTTCCAGCT
>JAPYUD010000217.1:0-6206 GCA_029936215.1 Pirellulaceae bacterium
CCATACGGGTGACCGGCTTTGAAAATGTTTTTTGAGAACAATCGACTAGTAATTCGTGTTCCATTCTTCGCCAAGCGGTTGACCGTCACGACGGTCACCAAGTCGCTGGTAAGTAATGTAATCGATATTCTCTGAGAGGAATTGAACCGACCCGTCACAGAGGACGAACTGGGCTCCTCCCTTGTGCGCCGACTTGAAGCCCTGGACAGTCTCCCAGGCCTTGTAGAACGTACACCCGTAAGGATTGAGTGGTGGATTCGCACTGTTCCAGCTAAATCCTGGATCACCCATTCCCACGATCGGGTAATTGATCGGTGCCGACGTCAGGCTCCATGCAGCATTGAAGTGGAACCAACCGTTGATGTAGTGATCACTCTTGTGTGGCAGGACCTCACCCGCCAGGATCACCTGGGATTCACCATCGGTAATATCACGGAACTTGGCTGCCCAGTTCCCTCGCAGGAAGACACCCGATGCGTTCATACCACGATTGTCGTTCCCATGATGGGTTGGACCGGTGCCGAAGTTATTACCCGGGTAGTCCCCGCACATGTTATTCCACGAGGTACCGTACTGGTTCCCCAGGGAGTAGGCATAACAACCCACCGCGGCATCTGTCATCGGGTTGGTACCCGAGAGAAACGGATCCACGTTCGCCGAAGCACAAATGAAGGAGGGGATCACATTGGATCGCCACCATTTGCCTGATGCGTCCTTCTGCCGTTCGAAACGGGTCCGGTCATTCGTTCCCGCCAGGCTAAAGTTCATCTGGTTGTAAAGCGGATCCTGTTCCATGAACTGCAGGAGCTTAACAAAAACGCTACCACGGCTGGAGTTGTACCAGGTATGGCGGTTCTTGGACTGGACCGTCCAGAAGAAGTTTCCATTCGGCGGGATACGGCCAAAGGTGTTGTGATAGGTTCGCATCGCCAGGCCGATCTGCTTGAGATTATTCTGGCAGGACATCTTGCGAGCTGCCTCTCGAGCCGCCGACACAGCTGGCAACAGAAGTGCGACAAGGATACCGATGATCGCGATCACGACAAGCAACTCGACTAGCGTAAAACCGCGTCGCCTTGATGGTTTGAAGTGGGACATGCGTATTCCTTAATGAATTAGAGGGGCTTAAAACCCAATAAGATGAAATCCTCGTATGTCTACTAATCTAGCGCCAAATCATTTTTTTTTCAAGTCATTGGCCGCATCACCGGACGTTACTATTATTTCTCCCGCCTATTAAAACATTGTCTTTTCCAACAGACACAAGGCGTTTGACGCTTCCCTGTCGATTTATTCCGAAACTGCGCTCCAAATTTTTCATTCCCTTTTTGCTCCATCCGTAGAAAACAGCATCCTGGTAACTGTCCATCGTGCTCGTATTTGCTGTGAACCTGGTCACCAGTACAATGCCGGCTGTCGAGCTGAAGCATCCAAGGAGAGACCATGCTGCGTGAAATTCACCTCTCAGGCACGCCGTATTCCATGGGACTGGAACATGGCCAGCAGTTGAGGGACGAGGTTCACCACCTGGCCCTGGAACGCTATGAACTCGCACGCAACTTTGCCGCAGCTCGTGGTGCCCGGCTGACGCGTCAGCAGTGCGAGGAGATGGCACGGCAGCACCTGTCGATACACCAGCAGCAGATGCCGCACGTGATCGAGGAATGGCAGGGAATTGCCGATGGGGCAGGTCTGCCGATCGAGGACGTTTTTTTCGCCAACGCCCTGACCGACTTGCAGGATGTCCTCTGGCAGACAGCCGATGTCGAGGTCCACGGCTGCACCTCTTTCCTGGTGGCAGCAGATGCCACCAGGGATGGAAATCCACTTGCCGGGCAAACCTGGGACATGCATGCAACCGCCCAACCGGTGATCACCATCTTTCACCGCACCCCGGATAACGGCCCCCGGTCGCTGGTCCTCTCCACGGCCGGATGCCTGACCTTGATCGGTGTCAATGAAGCAGGGATCTCGGTCGGAAACAACAACCTGCGCCCCACCGATGCCCGACCAGGCATCATTTACCTGGCACTGCTGCACGAGGCACTTGCCCAGGAATCCTGGGACGATGCGGCAGCCGCACTGATCGGGCCTGGTCGTGCCTCGGGACACAATTACCTGGTTTCTGACAGCGATGGTCAACTGGCAAACATCGAGACAACCGCCACGGAGCACGCCCTCTTCCCGGTAGAAACCGGCGTCTACGTCCACACAAACCATTATCTCTCGGAGCGACTGCAGGCCCTGGAAGATCCCCAGACGGACCCGTCCTCCACCCGGCACCGGCTCAAGCGAGCAGGCCAGCGCCTGGCCCAGGAGCAGCAGCCGTTCACTCCCGAGAGCCTTCGGTTGGCACTCTCGGACCACGACGGGGATGACCTCTGCATCTGTCGCCATGGCACCGAGCGGAATGTCCGCAGCTGCGCCTTCGTGGTCGCCGATCCGGCAGGCCGGTCCCTCTGGGCCCGCCTGGGACCTCCCTGTGAGGGAACGCTGGAAAAGTACTCACTGGACGCTTGAGACGGTCAGTTCTCTTCCGCATCTGCTTGGTCCTTTCCTACCTCAAAAACGGTCCGGAATAGAGATCACGATCTGCCAGCCACGGCAGTGGCATCCGGTGGCTGCCGGCGATACCATCATGGAACCACGGCAGGAGCGCCACGCCCCTGCGTGCTGATTCTCCCTCAACCAGGAGCTGCACCGATGACAAGTTCTTCTTCTCTCCCACTCGCAGGCAAGGTCGCCTGGATCACCGGTTCCTCTCGCGGTCTGGGCCGCGACATGGCCGACCATCTCTGCAGCCTTGGAGCCGCGGTTGCCGTCCATGGAACTCGCCCGGACAGCCCTGCAACTTTTGATGAGGGTGCGACGATGCAGCAACTAGCAGACGACATTGCCTCGGCACATGATGGCCAAACACAGGCTACCTGGTGCGACGTCACTGAGCCGGATGAGGTCCAGCGCGTGGTCGAGGAGATTCACGAGGGGCTCGGGGCGATCGACATCCTGGTCTGCTGCGCGGGAGGGGACATTGGTGCCGGCGGCACCGCCGTGGGCAAGGGCGGGCGGCCCGAGGGAGACGATTGCCTGAATATCTCGGTTGACGATATGCGCAGCGTGCTGGACCGGAACCTGGTTGGCACGATCCTGGCCTGCCGTGCTGTTGCCCCGGAGATGATCGATCGAAAGGGGGGGAGAATTATCACGATAGGCAGTATTGCCGGATGCTTCGGACGCTCCTACGGGGCCATTTACTCGGTCGCCAAGGCCGCAGTGCATTCCTACACACGGTGCCTCGCCGAGCAATTACGCCCCCATAACATCCCAGTCAACTGCGTTGCGCCGGGAGGGACGGTCACCGAGCGTTTTCTACGGATCCATGAAATCCATGACGAGCGGCTGATCGAGGAAGGAACGCTTGAGCGATACGGACGACCCCATGAAGTGTCCGGCGTCGTTGGCTTCCTCTGCACCGCGGCAGCCGACTTTGTTAGCGGCCAGGTAATCCGGGTGGACGGTGCCACCCAGACCTTTGCCGGCTAACGACGGCGAGGAAAGAGACGTTGGCGGGCCACCAAACGACCACCGTTAAGGGACTCGTAAATCCGTCTCGCCTCAGCCTCGCCAAGACCATCGACCTGGACGCGGCCACCGATGGTGCCTCGTATGACAGGCACAAAAACCAGTTCCCGGTCGATGACAATTGCCAGCCGACCGCCCACGTTCCTACTGGTCAATGCTTCCATCCGGGCTGCCCCGCGTGGCCGCAAGTGAATTTCAATCACGTTGGTCAAACCGGGACCCACACCCCGGGAGACTTTCTCCACGTCCCGGCTGGTAATCCGGGCATCAAGCGATACATGAAACACCTGCTCCGAGCCTCGCGCCGTCATTGGCATGAAACCCCGCTGGGGCTGCTCCGCCACCTGGCGAACTTCAAATCGCACCGGGGCCTCCGCCGTCAACAGGGCGGGCACCAGGACAACTGCCAGCCCCAGGATCTGCCAGGTCAACGATCTCAAAGGCAAACGGTCGATCTTCATTTGTCCCGATCCTTGCCTGACGGCCATGGTAGCCAGCCTGGGGTCTGGGTACGAATGCTGTAGAGTGTGCCCCCGGCGGTAATATACAGGGTCCGCAGATCATCACCACCGAATGTACAGTTGGTCACCTCGTCGGTGGGAACCGCTACGAAATCGAGCAATTTTCCGCGCGGCGAGAAAACATAGACTCCCCCCGCAAAATCAACGTTCTCAAAAGGAGGTGCCGCCTTGGTGCGACCCCCTGCCACGTAAAGTCGTCCTTTCACATCCTGGACAAGCCCGTCCGGACCACGGCCATCCTGCCAATCAAACAACAGCTTCCGGTGAGTCACGCTGCCGTCAGCATGTAGGCGAAAACGGTACAGACGCCGGGCTGCTCCCTCGGTGTTGTTGTTGTTGTCCGCCACGAACAGATAACGGTCATCCGGCGAGACGAGTACGCCGTTGGGACGATCTACCTGGTGAGTGAGAATTCGGCTCACCGAGCCATCCAGGTCGATACGGTAGACGCCCTCGATATTTCTCCCCTCCGCATCCACCATCTTCATGCTCTCCCGGCTTCCGTACTGCGGATCGGTAAAGTAGATCCGGTTCCGGGAATCAACTGTCAGGTCATTGGGCTGGTTGTAGGGAACTCCGTCATAGCTGCTGGTCAGCTCGGCAATCGTCCCGTCCAGCTCCTGCCGGATGACTCGCCGCTGGCTTGGCTGGCAGGCCAAGAGCCGTCCCTGCCTGTCAAAAAGCAGGCCGTTGGTACCGGCATCCTTTAAATAGACAGTGGTCTTCCCCTCACGCGAGTGACGGTAAACAGATCCCCCGCTTGAGAGCAGCCCCAGCTCGGGATGCCAGGCAGGCCCCTCTCCGGCACCTTGGTCGCTGACCACCTTGAGCGACTCACCTGGTGCAAAGATTCGTTCCCCCGCCGGGAGAGGTATTGCCATTGTCACAAGCACCATCACCACGATCGATCCACAGAGATCCTTCATTTTCCTGTTGCCTCCTGGCTCCATGTTTACTTCGGCTCTGATCCTGCCATCACCTGGCGAGCCACATCACCGCGGACCAGCTCGGCTACAGGGTTTTCATCCACCCGCTTTGCAGTGGCAACATTCTCTCGCACCTGCACAATTTCCAGTTCTGCAATCCTGGCCGTTACCCGCTCCAGCACTTCCCCGGTCACCGGGTCGGTGACGATTTTCTTGTCGCGGATGACCTCGAAGCGATCACCGCTGACCAGGCCGCTTTTTCGCCCCACGTTGAGGTAGACACTGCCTTCATCCAGGGCGGCCACACGTACCTCCAGGGGGTAATCGGCAAGGTCGACAGTGAGCTGGTTGAGCGTGGTGCCGATCGCCTGCTGCACTGCCTGGCCCAGCGAGGTTCGTCGCATCCGGTCAAAACCGATTCCCCAGCCACTCAGCTTGTTGCCGGCGAACTTGTCGAAACCGACGTCGACATAAACGCCCCGATCGGCAACAGTTGCTTCCCCCACCCGGTCTGACAGCAGACTTCCTGTCCTGGCGTCATAGACCCGTACCCGCACGGAGGTAAACCAGACATACCGGTTTGTTCCGATGCGAATGTTATAGGCTTTCAGTCCACTGATCTCACCAAGGTTGAAGGACGCACCAGCTCCTCCTGTTCGTTGCACATCGGTCACGATGACCTGGCAGGCGAACTGCGCCTTGGTGAAATGAGCGTTGCCGGCAAGTGTCTCGGCATTAACCGCCGTGTTTCCCGGGAGTGTCTGCACCACGTTGAAGTACGGCGATGAAGCCAGCACAGCATCCGCCAGTTCTTCCAGTGCCGGAACAGCCCAGATGGCTTGCCGGGATGGCACCACCGAGATGCTCTTTCGGGCGCCACGGTATTTCCCATGCGCCACCGGCACAGACTGCGCCGCCGCAGGCCGTTTGCGTGGGCGGGCATCGAGGGGACTGGAAGACGCGGCAAGCAGCATCCCCAGGATTGCACTCACAAACAGGTTCCGATATCGCCCTTGGCTGATCATCGCAGGCCTTCCTTTCCAAACACTACAGGTTCTCCCGGCCACCACCGTAGCCTTCATTTATATAATTGGCATCCTGCTGGTCAAGCGGACAGGAAAATGAGAAAACGAGCATCTGGCTCCAGGCTCCGTTTCTCCTCTTCATAATCCAGGGT
>JAPYUD010000218.1:0-6157 GCA_029936215.1 Pirellulaceae bacterium
TTTCCATGCATGTCCTGGTCGCTGAAAGCACCCAGGCCATCGTATTTTTCCAGCCCGAAAGCGAGCGGTTCAAACTTGTCGTGACAGCCGCCACAGGATTTATCGGCAATCCGTGACTCGGCAATGGAACGCTGGGTGAGTCCCTTCCGGGTCGCCACCGGCCGGGTATCGACACAGGGAGGAGGATCCTTGACAACGCCCCGAAGCATCTCCTGCAGAACAAACAGGCCGCGGGTGACCATTGAGGCCTCGTCGCCTCCCACCGTCAGCACGCTTCCCTGGGTCAGAATACCTCCCCGGCTGGGGATGTTAGACAGGTCATAGCGGGCAAGTCCCTCTCCGGCAGGCTTGAGCCCGTAGTGGCGGGCCAGTTCCGGCGTGGCGAAAGTCAGCTGGGCGTTAAAGAGATCGGAAAGCGGCCGCTTCTCTGTCCAGGCAATGTGCTTGAAGAAGGCAAGGGTCTCGTTTCGCATATCGGTCGCAAGCCGGGGGTTCCAGTCGGGAAAGTGCCGCCGGTTTGGCTTGAGGTATTCCAGTCGCTGGAGGTTGAGCCACTCGCTGGCGAACTGGAGCGATCGCTCGATGGCCCGGGGGTCCTTGAGCATTCGCTCGACCTGCAGCCGGGCCACGTCTGGATTGGAAAGCCGTCCGGCATCCGCGTCCTTGATCAGTGCCTCGTCAGGTGGGCCGCCCCAGAGAATGTAACTGAGCCGTGACGCCAGCTCGTACTCCCCGGCAGGCCAGTCGCTTCCGTCTCCCCGCTGGCTTTCGATGCGGTAGATAAACCGGGGTGACTGCAGCATGGCGGCGATGATCAAGCTGACCGCTTCCTCGAAATTCCCCCCGGCACTGGCAACGGTGGTGGAAATGCCACGGTAGGAGACCACCTCCTGTTCCTCGAGTGGAGCTCGCAAGATCCACTTCCCCATCCTGGAAATCAGGTCCCGCATGCTGTCATCCGTCAGGAGTCGACTCCTGGAGAAGCGTGCTGCGAAGGCCTTCACTTCCATGCGGCTGACAATCGTCTCGGCCAGCTTGTTGTAGGCTTGCACGTGTTTCAGATCGACCTTGAGGTTGTAAGCGGTATTACTGAAACCGTCGACGCGGAGGTCAGGCGGGAGCAGCTCTCGCGCTTCGCTGGCGATGTCGACTCCCACCGAGCTGCGGACCGTCTCGATGTACTCGGAAAGAGTGAGCCGCCGGATCCAGCTGGTGCCCGCAGGGCCATCATGGGCAAACAGGATCGGGTCGATTGTCTCGCTGGTCCAGGTTGCCCCCGCATGGATCCAGGACTTGAGGGACTCTTTTGCCTCGCTCGAGAGGGGAGGGCGGTCCTTGGGCATCTCGTCCGATTCCAGCTGCTGCCAGAGGAGGCTGTCGCTGGCCTTGCCCGGCAGGATGACCTTGCCTGATTCTCCTCCGGCCAGTGCGGTGATTTTTCGCGAGAGGTCGAGTCCCCCCTTGTGGGTAACGCTGTCGTGGCATTCCAGGCAGTGGTTGGCCAGCAGCCCGGCCACCTGCTCGTCAAACAGGCGGGCACCCGCCATGCGACTTCCCTCGGCCGGCGTGGTTTCCGCCCCGGCCCCCGCCAGGAAGTTTTGTTTCACCTCCTGCGGCTGAAGCTCGCGGCTGTAGATCGCTACCAGGTGGTAGGTTCCCAGCCATGGCCGGTTGCCACTAAGCTCGTTTGCCAGCAGCAACTGGCAGGAGCTGTCCCAGTTAGAGATGTTGCCGGCGATTGTTTTTTCGGCGGCCTGTCTGCCGTCGATATAGATCCGGGCGCGACCGCCACGCTGGCGCGTGTAGACCACGTGGGCCAGGTTCGTGGTCAGCGTTGCTGTGCCAGTACTGCTCGAGGGAAGACCGTTTGTGCTGGTGCTACTGGTGCGGAGTCGAAAGTCGAAGGTCGCAAATTCCTGGCCGAGCGTGAAGTTTCGCTGGTTGGGGCTCTTTGAATAGCTCACGATGCGAGCCGGGCCCTCCTGGTCAGTGCGTGCCGAGCGGATCCAGGCCTCGACCGTGATTGCACCACTCTGTCGGATAGTGTTGAAAAGCCGAACAGGTGGTTTCTCAGTGCGAATCGTCGTTGAACCGCGTACTTCCAGGGCCCCGCTCCTGCGGCGGACCACCCCGGGGTTGGCAATCTCAAGGTCCAGCGGAGGGGCCAAACCCGAGCGGTCCTTCACCAGTGGGCCGCTCTCAAGACGGAAATCGTAAAGCGCCACCAGCCCGCGGCCGGTTCGAGTGTTTTCCGCTGCCGCTGCCTTGTTATCCGGGTCGGGCTGGGCAGCACGCGGCTGTTGCAGTACCACTGCAAGAAGCCCAAGGGCAAGCAGCACGGAAATGAACTGGATGGATCGCATGGGTGGTTGCTTTCTCCCTGCCACCATGATCTCCACCCCGGGTGGCTTCGGCAAGTGGATTGGGATCCGTGAACCCTGGGACCTGTTAATCTCGACCCGTTTCCTGCGGTTAGGGACGTAGAAGAGCGAGGAAAACATGAAAGCGATCGAGAGAGGCGAAAGAGAGGATTCCACGATGAAAACAAGACGGTTTCGTTCGCCCCGGATGCTGAGAGTGGCACTTTTGCCGCTGGGCCTGCTCTTCTGGCCGGCCTGGTTTTTCCTTTTATTCTACGGTGGTATTTTCTTGTTGGTTGGCGGGCTCGGCGAGTTCATCTACCGGCCAGCCGAAATGTGGCCTGCCGGGCTGGTACTATCCGTTGTCTCGCTACTGTTCATCTTCCTGCCGTCGATCTACCTCTGGGCCTACCTGCCGATCGACGAGCGAGCAATTGTCGAGGGGCGAGTTGATTGGCACTGGTCGCTGATCCTTGCTCCGCTCCTACCGTTGAGCTGGCTGTTTCTTCCCGTGATATGGTTTTTCCGCGGCACCCTGGCCTGGGGACTCCTGTTCTGGCTGGGCTGGCGAGTGTTTTTCCGTCCCGGCAAGGGGGCACCAGGAGTAACCTGACAAGCAGGTATCTTTTCACCACAGTGAAGCCTACCGGCTGTCGCCGGTAGGCTTGCTGCCCGCTGGCAGGGCAACCTGCTGGCTCGACATCAGGTAGGCCAACAGGTCCACGGTCTGCTGCTTGTCCAGGACGTCCAGCAGTCCCTCGGGCATCAGTGAGAGCCGGGTGGGCCGTGACTCGTCGATATCCGCAGCGCGGATCACCACCAGCTCGGTAGGAGTCTGGATCTCCCAGGCCTGTTCGGTCTTGCGGAGCACGACGCCACTTACCATGCGGCCATCGGTCAACAGCAGACTGGTCATGCGGAAACTCTCGGCCAGCGTGGCACTCGGATCCACAATGTTTTCAAGCAGGTACTCGAGGCTGCTGCGCTGGGATCCGGTCAGGTCCGGTGCAATCTTGCCGCCACTGCCAAAGAGCAGGTGGCACTTGCCACAGCTCTTGTCCCAGAGCACACGACCATTGGCAACGTTGGCAGCAGCGAGCACGTCGGCACTGAGTCGCTCTCGCAGTTGCTCGATCCTCTGTCTCTTGTCGGCTGTGATCGGGCGTAGCTGGGGCCAGGTCTGCCGCAGGAGTTCCAGGAGTCCTGGGATCTCGTAACGCTGCATCTGGCGAATCTGGGAGACGGTGACCTGGCGGCGGTCCACTTTTCCCTGCTCGATCGCTTTGACCATGGCAAGTGCCGACTCGGGTCGTGTCGCCAGGGCGGCAATCACCGCTTCCCGGCCCCTGCCGCGAAGGCGGCCATAGGCCCCAAGCAGGATCTCGGTCATCTTCTCCGGGGCCAGGATGGCGATGCCGCGTACTGCTTCGGCCACCACGTCCCGGTCACCGAGTTGTTTTTCAAGCAGCGGCAGCAGGTCCTCGGTTCGGGCAGTCACCAGTGAGCGTATGGCGGCCTGCCGCGTGGTACTGTCATGCTGGCCGGAGGCAACGATCTCCTTGAGCTGCTCAACCCCACGTCCGTCGCCAAACACGACCCCCAGCTGCTGAACCAGTTGCCGCACGCTGGCCGACCCGGAACTGGCCAGCGCAGCTTGCGCCGCGGGCCAGTTTTCCGGCTGGGGTGCCCGGGGCCATGACTTGAGCGCGTCAAACAGCCCGCTGAGAATGTCCTCCTGCCGGTTCGTGGCCAGCGTGGGCAGCACTGAGACCAGGTGGTTGATCGCCTGCTGGTTCCGCTCCAGGTCCTCTCCCAGGCGGCGGCTGATATATCGCCGCAGCTGTGGCTGGCGGGCCGTAATTGCCAGCGTCACTCCTTCCAGTGCGTTTCCTCCCACCGCTTTCTCCACGCCATACCAGATCATCAGCGGCAGCACGCGGTCGGTAGCGTACTTCTCGCGGGCTACCAGTTGCCGGGCGATCGGCCAGATGGATTCGGTGGGCAGTCGCTGTAACGCCGAGGCGAGGTAGCAGAGGACCAGGCCCGAATCGTCAGTACCGGCTCGCTCCGCCAGGGCCGTGAGTGCCTTGTGTGGAAGCTGGGGATCTTCCGCCAGCAGCTGCACGCTCCAGCAGCGGATGTGTTCCTCCTCATCATTGAGCTGCTTGAGTAGCCAGTCGGTGCTGGTGCCGCCGGTCACGTGCAGGGTCCACATTGCCCGCAGGCGACGGGTCACATCAGGGTTTTCGCGGTAGATCTGCAGCAGCTGCCGGTGGACTGCCTGCATCGGTTGCTGGCGGGCAGCCCGGTGCTGCAGGACCTGCCTGGCCTGGCGGACGTACCAGTCATTGGCATGCAACTGGAGGCGGACAAGCTGCGTGTTGGTCTGGCCAGCCAGCCCGGCAGGTCCGGCCGTCCGCCGGAGTGCTTTGGGCAGGTCGTCCGCCGGGCCATAGCGAACCTTGTAAATTCGCCCGGAGGTACGGTGTACACCGTCGTTCTCGTGGCATTCTCCGACGTCTGACCAGTCGGCGATGTAGACACCCCCGTCAGGACCGTAAATCAATTCAATCGCCCGGAACCAGGGATCGGTGGTGGAGAGAAAATCGGCCTCGTGAAGACCCGTGTACGTGGCCCCATGTCGCTCGAGCCGCTCCTGATTGAGTCTCAGTCCGTGCAGGTTGACCGTGAACAGGCGACCGCGATAAACATCGGGCCAGTTATCTCCCAGGTAGATCATCATGCCGCTGTGGGCATGGCCCCCGCCGGCCTCGTCGGTAGACCTGCTCATCCCTTTCTTGGTGTCACTCCATGCCTCGGCGGTGTCCCAGTGCACGTGGTCGGCATTCTGGTCGAGCAATTCATAGACGTAGGGATTGTGGTCGGGTCCGAACATCCGCTTGAAGTGGGCCCCGGGCAGGGCATGCCAGAGATGCCCGATCACCGTATTGATGAAAAACAGCTCACCGTGGTCATCCCAGTCGTGTCCCCATGCGTTGGTGGTGCCGCTGCAGACCATCTCAATTCGCCGCGTCTGGGGATGGTATCGCCAGATCCCGGGGCCAATCACCAGCCGTTCACTGTCCGGTGTTCCGGGGATCCCCACGTGGCCGTCGTTGGAAATGCCATTGCGTCCGTAGAGCCAGCCGTCCGGTCCCCACTTCAGGCCGTTGGCGAAGTTATGATGGCTCGAGGCACCCAGTTCAAAACCATCCAGCAGCACCACCGGGTCGCTGTCCGGCACGTCGTCCCCGTTGGCATCGGGCAGGAACAGAAGCTGGGGTGGGCACATCGCCCAGACCCCACCCATTCCAACCTCGACGCTGGTCAGCTGGATTGCCTTGTCCCAGAAGACCTTGCGATGGTCCGCCTCACCGTCGTGGTCACGATCCTCAAGGATCACGATCCGGTCGCGGTGGCGTTCATCCTTGACCACGGGGCGTGCGGCATAAGTGTAATTCTCTGCCACCCAGAGGCGGCCCCGGGGGTCGGTGGTGAAGCCGATCGGCTGCCGCACCTCCGGCTCGGCTGCAAACAGCGTGACCTGGAAACCCTCCGGGGCGCGGATGGCGGCCAGTGCCTCGGCTGGCGTGGTCAGCGGTGGCGGATCGAGCTGGGTATCGATCGCCTTGGGAAATGAATCTTCGTCCTCTTCCGAGAGCAGGACAGTACCCAGGACCAGGGCGGCTGCAAGGAACGTGAGTTGGAGCGGACGAGGCTGCCAGCATCTCTTCATCGTCAGGTTTCCTTGGTGGGCAGGGTTTATGACCGCACCGTGTTGTAACCCACCGGCTCGT
>JAPYUD010000219.1:0-6150 GCA_029936215.1 Pirellulaceae bacterium
GGGTTTGCATTCCACCCCGAGTACCGCAAGAACGGTTACTTCTACCTCTACTACACCACCACCGATGCCCCGCTGACCTCGGTCATTTCTCGCTTCTCGGTCCTGGAGAATCATCCCGATGTGGCGGATCCTGAAAGCGAGGTTGAGTTGATGCGGATCAAGCAGCCTTTCTGGAACCACAACGGCGGCACGATCGCCTTTGGCCACGACGGATACCTGTATGTCGGCCTGGGGGATGGCGGCAAGGCCAACGACCCCTTCAAGAACGCCCAGAACCTGGGCACACTGCTTGGTTCGATCCTGCGAATCGACGTCGACCGGCATGATGCCGGCAAGGCCTACGGGATCCCCCGCGACAATCCCTTCGTCGGTCGCGACGGTGCCCGCGGCGAGATCTATGCTTACGGGCTGCGAAACGTCTGGCGCCTTTCTTTCGATCGCAAGACAGGTTCCCTGTTTGTGGCGGACGTGGGACAGGATATCTGGGAAGAGATCAACATCGTCACCAAGGGTGGCAATTACGGCTGGAACCTGCGTGAGGGAAAGCACAAGTTCGGGCCCAATGGCGCCGAGCCCAGTGACAGCCTGGTCGAGCCGATCCTGGAATACAACCACAAGGTCGGCAAGTCGATCACGGGCGGCCATGTCTACCGCGGCGAGCAGGTCAAGTCGCTGGCGGGCAAGTATATTTATGCCGACTACGTGAGTGGGATCATGTGGGCGCTGACCATCAACAAGGACAACACGGCCGGTACGAACTACGTGATTCCCTGGAGCAAGTTGCCGGTACTGACCTTTGGCGAGGACCAGAAGGGCGAGATCTACTTCAGCACGCACCTTGCCGGTGGCCGTCTTTACCGCTTCGTCGAGAAGTAATCCCGGGTTTCACTATCCGGAAGACATGCTAACGCCGCCAGCGACGGCCGAGGGCACCCCAGCTCGGGCCGGGATCCTGTGGCAACTCGCCCAGTAGCGGCTGCCGCCGGACCACCTGCTCCATGATCTCCCCCACCGCCTCGCCCATCTGCCAGAGTGCATTGCGAAAGCGGGCGTTGTCCGCCATCTCGACCATTTCCCGGTAGCCCAGGCCCCCGGTCTTCTGCCGAAGCTCCTCGCTGCACTGCAGTCCCTCGCTGCTGGGGGTGAGGGCAAGTTGCTCGATGATCCGGCCGTTACGAATTCGCTGGTAACGGCGGTTCTCCATCAGCACGCGGCGGATCAAGGCTGCCTGGCCCGGCTCCCAGTGGTCCGGAACGAGCTTCGCCAGCCGTCCGCGGGGCCTGGTAAGCCGCATGTAATGAAGCTGCACCTGGTAAACAGGCGTGGCAGCCATATCGGCCATCAGGTCCTTCCAGGAGATTCCCAGCTCCTTCACTCCCACCTCGTGAAAGGTCACCAGGTCCTGGATTGGCCGGTTCTCGGGCGTGTACTTCCCGTTGAGCAGATCCAGGTCAATGCCGGGCTGGATCGACTTGATCAGGCTGTCACCGACGATATGCGTCAGCCAGCCAAGCACGTAGGCCAGCTGGCGATGACCATCTCCAAACAGCGTCAGTGCATCGCCGGCCACCATGGCCAGGTAATCGGGAAGCTGATCCCAGGGCAGGGCATACTCGCGCTGCTGGCTGTTCCAGCCAAAGGTAAGGTGTGAGCGACCGTAGAACATCGAGTGGATGTCCCCGGGAGTGTACTCTTTACCCTCGAACTGAATTTTCCAGGGCGTCACCGGTCCCCCGGTGAGTGGACTTTTCTCGGGCACCTGTGACCCATACCCAATCGGCTCACCGGTCTGGTCACAGGTCGCAGCCGGCAGCGTCTGGATATCGCAGCCGAGGTAGCTGCCACAGAGGTAACTGGCGTAATGCCGCTTGATAACCGGCACGATGGGCAGCCGCCGGTGCTCGGCCACCCTGGCCCCCAGCATGGCATACATCATGTGCCCAACGACACCGCTCATCCACTCTCCTCCGCTGGCTTCTCATCTGCCGTGCTCTCGAAGCGGGCAATCACGGCACAGCCACAGGAATCACTCCAGACATTCACGCTGGTCCGGCACATGTCCAGGATGCGATCCACGGCGATAATCAGGCCCTGCTTTTCCACCGGCAGTCCCACCGCCTCAAGGATGATGACCATCATCACCAGTCCGGCATGGGGAATCCCGGCCGCCCCAACGCTGGCCAGCAGTGCGGTCACGGCCACAATGATCTGCTGTCCCAGTTCCAGGTTATGGCCAAATTCCATCTGGGCAATAAAGAGCACGGCAATTGCCTCGTAGAGTGCTGTCCCATCCATGTTGATGGTGGCTCCCAGCGGCAGCACAAAGGACCCCACCCGGTTATCTATTCCGGCCCGGTCCTCGGCACAGGTCAGCGTCAGCGGCAGGGTGCCGTTACTGGAAGCTGAGCTGAAGGCAGTCAACAGGGCGGGACTCATCGCCTTGGCATACTCGAGCGGGTTGCGTCGAGCTACAAACCAGAGAATCAGCGGCAGGATGATACAGGAGTGGATCACCAGTGCCATCAACACAGCCAGCATGTACCAGGCAAGCGACTGGAAAACACCTGGCCCCTGGGTTGCCGTCACGTAGAGCATCAGCAGCAACACGCCCAGTGGTACGAGGCGAATAATTGCCATCGTCATCTTCATCATGACCTGCAGGGTGGCATCCATCAGGCGATGGATGGTCTCGGCAGTACGGCCTCCCACCAGCAGGGTAAAGACCGCGAAGGCAATCGTGAAACTGATAATGGAAAGAAAATTCGCTTCCGCCAGTGCCTGGATGGGATTGGTCGGGATCATCGTCTCGAGCTGTTCGAAGAGCACGTCCGAGAGGCTCTTGCTTGCCTCCATCTGGGCCTCACCGACCGCCGCGGGCTCGGCTCCCCCCAGGCCCGGGCGAATCATGTTGACCACCAGCAGGCCGGTGACGATCGCCAGGAAACTGGTGCAGAGGTAATAGAGCAGGGTCCGGCTGAACATCCGTCCCAGCCGCCCTGCCGATCCCAGGCCCAGCACACCCACGCTCAGGGAGGTGACAATCAGCGGGATCGCCACCATCCGCAAGAGCCGGAGGAAGAGGTTACCGAATCGCTGGGCAAGATCCCCGATCCAGCGGGCCGGTGACCGTCCCATCCGCTTGAACCAGCCAAACTGCTGGGGGTGCTTTTCCTCTAGCTGCTTGAGCGTTTGCAGGACACCGGGCTGCCGGCTGGCAGGGTCCACCACCAGCTGGTGCTGGCCCGCTTCATCGATATAGTGAATCTCAACCCGGTCCCGCGTATCAACAAGTGTCAGGGACAAGACTCCCGCTGGCAGATCCTCCTGCCCAACGGTCACCTCTCGCAGGCTCCAGCCCCAGTTCAGTGAGAGGCCAATGGCGGAACCCACCACCATGCCGATCAGGACCTGCCAGTGAAGGGCAATTCGCGACATGGTTCATTCCACTGCTGTAATAACGGGTCGGCCCTTTGGATCGCTGTCCGATTCTTACTCCAGGATCATGTCATCCACCGACATGCCGGACGGGATCATGGGCAGGACGTGTTCCTGGTAGGGAACCTGGACATCCAGCACAAAGGGACCATCATAACTGATCATCTCGTTGATCGCCGCTTCCAGGTCCTGCTTGCGGGAAACTTCGGCCCCGCCACATCCGTAACCCTTGGCAATCTGTACGAAATCAGGGTACCGCTGCTGAACAAAAGCGGTCTCCCCCTTGCCGGTCGCTTCCGGGTCATCGATCGGGCCAAGATAGGTATGGGCTCGGTTCCCCTGCATGAAACGGTCTTCCCATTGCACGACCATGCCCAGGTGCTGGTTGTTGAGCAGCAGGATCTTGACCGGCAACTTCTCACAGAAGCAGGTAGCAAGTTCCTGGATGTTCATTTGCAGGCTGCCATCTCCATCGATATCCACAACCAGGGCATCGGGATGTGCTGCCTGGACTCCCATCGCAGCCGGCAAGCCGAATCCCATGGTTCCCAGGCCGGAACTGGAGAGCCAGGTCCGCGGTTTATCGAGCTTGAAGAACTGTGCCGCCCACATCTGGTGCTGGCCGACACCGACCGAGACAAAGGTCTCACGATCTCGCGTCAATCGCGACAGCTCGGCAATCGCATGTTGCTGGAGGATCCCGTCGAAATCCTGGTCGTAGCTAAACGGGTACTGATTTTTCCACTCCTGGCACTGCTGCTTCCAGGCCTCGATCCCCTCGCAGGGCTCGACCAGTGGAAGCAGGTTTTCCATCGCGTATTTCACATCACTGACGATCGGAATATGTGTCGGCTTGTTCTTGTTCAGCTCGGAGGCATCGATATCGATATGCACGATCTTGGCATTCCGGGCAAACTCCTGCAGCTTACCTGTCACCCGGTCATCAAAACGAACTCCCAGGGCCAGGAGCAGGTCGCAGTCACAAATGGCCTTGTTCGCGTAGACCGATCCGTGCATTCCCAGCATATCGAGACAGAGTTCTTCATCGTACGGAAATGCCCCCAGCCCCATCAGCGTCATGGTCACCGGAATACCGGTCTTGCGGGCAAGTTCTTTCAGCTGCTGACTGGCATTGGCCGCGATGATCCCTCCACCGCAGTAGATCATCGGACGCCTGGCCCGCTTGATCGCGGCGGCCACCTGTTCGAGCTGTTCCTGGGGCGCCTTGAAGTTATCCACATTGTAACCAGGAAGTTCGAGTGGCTGGTCCCAGTCCGGGATGCAGTTGCCGAGCTGGATATCCTTGGGAACATCGATCAGTACCGGTCCAGGGCGACCGGTGGTGGCAATATGAAATGCCTCACGAACCACGCGGGCCACATCATTGACATCGGTCAGCAGGTAATGATGCTTGGTGATCCCACGGCAGACCTCGACAATCGGAGTCTCCTGGAAGGCATCTGACCCAATTACCGGCAACGTCACCTGGCCGGAAATGGCGATGATGGGAATACTGTCCAGACGGGCATCGGCAATCGCAGTCACCAGGTTGGTCGCCCCCGGGCCACTGGTGGCCATGCAGACACCTGGTTTACCGGTCGACCTGGCATAACCCTGGGCAGCAAAACCACCTCCCTGTTCATGGCGAGGAAGAATGGTTCGGAGCTGGTCGGAAAAGCGGGTCAGTGCCTGGTGCAGTGGCATGCTCGCCCCACCCGGATAGGCAAAGAGAACATCCACACCATGATTGACCAGCGACTGCACGAGGATATCCGCTCCGGAAAGGAGCTGGGAGGTCGCCGCCTGGTTGGTTTTCTCCATGATCCTGTAACTCTCTTGGATTCACCCGGTTGGGGATGAAAAGTACTTGTTTTTCGCACCTTGGGCCAAACAACTCAGGGTATTTCAAATAGACGTTTCTATCAAGCGCAAGCGACAGCCAGGAGACGTTGCCAGACGGAGATATTTCCGTTTAGATAGGAGCTTTCCTACAATCATGACGAGTCCACCCTGTACGGGTGCTAAAAGCAGTTGTTCGAGGCCATGACCACTTTCAAAACACTCCTGTTCGTTGCCCTGGGAGGCTCACTGGGAGCCGTCAGCCGCTATTTACTGGGATTACTTGCCCGCGGCTGGTGGGGGGACTCCTTCCCTCATGGGACACTGCTGGTCAACGTGGTTGGCTGCCTGCTTATCGGCATCCTTGCCGGCATTGGCCTGAAACAGCTCTCTGAACCATTACAGCATTTTGCCGTGATTGGCGTACTGGGTTCGCTGACAACGTTTTCTACTTTTGGTCACGACACGCTGGAGCTTTTCCAGCGACAGCCACTCCTGGCGTTCGGCAATATCGCTGCCAACGTGGTCATCGGGCTGGCCGCGGTCGCGCTGGGATACTGGCTCTTTCACCAGTCCTGATCAGCTCTGCTTGAGCAGCGGACGCAGGTACCTGCCGGTCCAGCTCTCCTCGACATCGGCAACCTGGTCCGGCGTACCGACTGCCACCACCATTCCACCTTCCTCGCCTCCCTCGGGCCCCAGGTCGATCACCCAGTCAGCACACTTGATGACATCCAGGTTGTGTTCGATCACGACCACCGTGTTCCCCCGGTCTACAAGCTGGCCGAGAACATCAAGTAGTTTACGGATGTCATCAAAATGCAGTCCCGTGGTAGGTTCATCGAGCAGGTAGAGCGTGTTCCCGGTTTCGCCACG
>JAPYUD010000220.1:0-6146 GCA_029936215.1 Pirellulaceae bacterium
GTCATGGCTTGTCAAAAACAGGTGTTTCCAGGCCATTTACCGTTCCTTGTAAACCATCGAAAAGTCCGGCTGGGGAGGTAATTCCACCCGTGAGGATTCTATGGTCTTGCCTGTACGACGAATTCCGGGTGGCTTTTCATTTCCACAAGGCTAATATTGAGAAACTGGAACAGATCTACCAATAGTTGGGAAGAGATTACCATGCGACTTCACCGATTCTCACTCATCGTTTGTGGCCTCCTGCTCGTTGCCAGCCAGGCAGCATGGGGCCAGGTCAGTGACAATGGTCTGATCTCGGAGTCGCTGGCCCAGCGGATGGGCCTTCGTCGTCAGTGGTACATGCAACTCCCCATGAATCCCTACGCTGAGCAGGTCATCGACACGGACCTGCATGTGAGTAACACCGAGGCGACCTGGGAATACGAGGTGCTGCTGGGAAAAAAGAGCTGGGTTTTCTCCGAGAAAGACCTGGATAGCTTCCGCCGACCACAGGGTAAAGAGGCAGCCGAAAAGCTTGCAAATGAACTTCACTTGAAACTTCAGCGAGAGAAGAAGGACGCGAGCCTGGTTCCCCATCCCACGCCTGTCATCCGACTGGCCACAATTTCCGACCAGGGACAGGTCACGCTGCTCAATGCCGAAACCGGACAGGTGGTCTGGAAAAGAAGCCTGGGACGACGCTCGGAGATCTCCCTGGGTATCGCCACAAGCGATCGCTTCACGGTGGCAAGCATTGGGCTGACAATCTATGTCCTGGACAACAAGGATGGCACAACCGTCTGGGAACGGAAGGCGAAGACGATCCCCGGGGGACCGCCTGCGATCTCGGAAACAACGGTCTTCGTGCCGTCAATCCGTGACCGCATCGAGTCGTTCTACCTGTTTTCCAAGGACGAATTCCCAGGCATGTATCCCTCGCCAGGCCGCGTCGTTGTCAAGCCGACGGTGGGCGGTACCACGATCGCCTGGCCAACGGACAAGGGAAAGGTCTACGTTGGCCTGATCAGCCAGCCCAAGATGCGTTACCGCTTGCAGGCCCATGACAAGATCGTCTCGAGGATTGCTTACCTCCCTCCGGGAAAATACGTGGCAACCTCCATGGATGGTTTCGTCTACTGCTTCCAGGAAGTCTCCGGGGATATGCTCTGGCATTTTACTACCGGCCAGCCAATCATCCAGCCAGCAACACTGATGGAAGGCTCGACCTACGTGATCACGACGGAAAATCGCCTTTACTGTCTTGACTCACTTTCCGGCGACCCCAAGTGGTTTACCCATGAAATCGATCGGTTCATTTCGGCAAGTGGTTCACGACTTTACTGCCTCGATACGCTGAACCGCCTGGTGGTACTCGATTCAGAAACTGGCGGACGAATCCTGGTGGCAGCGGCCGGTTCGCTTGACCTTATTCTGCTCAACGACAAGACAGACCGCATGTACGTGGGATCCAAGTCTGGCTTGATCCAGTGCCTGCGGGAACCACGACTGGAGTACCCGCTCGTGCATGCCGGCGTCTCCGAGAGAATCCAACGTGGACAGGCAACAGAAGAGGAGGAGGCTGCCAAGCCGGCAGGCCCCAATCCACCAGCAGTAAAACCACCGGTAGGAAACAACCCGTTTGCCCCCGGGAACAACCCTGGGAAAAATCCCTTTGCCCCGGGAAAGAACGCGGGAGATGATCCCTTTGCTCCAGCTGCCAAGCCCAAGCCACCCGCCACGAAAGACCCCTTTGGGGCGGATGACCCTTTCAAGAACAACTAGGCAGCCAACCCGGTTCCGGCAGGTAGAACGTGCAACCAGGCGGGTCGCCCAAGGGCGACCCGCCTTTTTCATTGCACTCCCTTGACCCATCGAGCACTTCGGCTTACACCATGGGCGGATTTACTGGACCTGTCATGATCAGGGACTCCCAATCGAGGGGCAGACAAATCCATAACCCCCCAAGGACAAAACCATGGATTCCCCTCCTATCCGCCGAGCATTGATCAGTGTCAGCGACAAGTCTGGACTGGCCGAACTGGCAAGCGGCCTGGTGGAGTCCGGAATCCAGATCTACAGTACCGGGGGAACACGGCGACACCTGGAAGAAGCAGGCCTGGAGATTCGCGATGTCGCCGAGTACACCGGATTTCCCGAAATGATGGACGGGAGAGTGAAGACCCTTCACCCACGAATCTTTGCGGGCATCCTCTGTCGCCACGATCGCGATGATGACATGCAGTCTCTTGAAGAACACGAGATTTCCAGTTTTGAGCTGGTCATCGTCAACCTCTATCCCTTCCAGGAAACCATCGCTCGACCCGACGTGACCCGGGAGGAAGCGATCGAGCAGGTTGATATTGGAGGACCCAGCCTGGTCCGCGCCGCCGCCAAGAACCACGCCTTTGTTTCCATCCTTACCAGTCCAGCACAGTACAGCGAGGTTCTTGACGAGATCTCGAAGAACGGCTGCACCTCCCTGGCACTGCGACAACGATTGTCTGCCGAAGCATTCGAATCAACTGCCCGCTATGATCGCGCCATCGCGGACTACTTCGCTGGAAATCCTGAGGACGGGAACTTCCCGGAATCCATGGCCATCCCGCTCCAGCGAAAAGCCCTGCTGCGATATGGAGAAAATCCCCACCAGCAGGCTGCCCTCTACAGTCGCCCGGATGAACCACTGGCTGGCCTGGTCCATGCTGAGCAACTCAATGGCAAGGAACTCTCCTATAACAACCTGCTCGACCTGGATAGCGCCTTGCACATCGCCCGCTCATTCCAACAACCAGCAGTCTCGGTGATCAAGCACAATAATCCCTGTGGTGCTGCCGTGGCCGAGGATCTTGGTGATGCAACCCGCAAGGCAATGGCAGGCGACCCGCTGAGTGCTTTCGGATCGGTCCTGGGATTCAACCGTAGTGTGGATGCCGGGGCGGCAGAAATACTGAGTGAACCGGGCTTGTTTATTGAAGCAATCGTTGCACCAGGATTCGAGGAGAAGGCCCTCGAGATTCTCACGACGATTCCGAAATGGAAGAAGAACGTGCGACTGATGCTGGTCGGAGAACTTGGGGACCAGCAGGCACGGCTCCAGCCTCGCCATATTGATGGTGGCATGCTGCTGCAAGTGGCCGACGACCTCCCGGATGAACCGGGCCAGTGGGACATCGTGACGTCCACCCAGCCGGATGAAACAGAATTATCTGAACTGGAGTTTGCCTGGCAGATTGTTCGCCATATCAAGTCCAATGCAATTGCCATCTGCCGCGAGCAGTCCCTGGTCGGTGCCGGAGCTGGACAAATGAGCCGTGTCGATAGTGTGGAGATTGCAATCAGCAAGGCGGGAGAACGTGTGCAGGGAGCGGTGCTCTCGTCAGATGCCTTTTTCCCCTTTCCCGATTCCATCCACCGCGCTGCAGATGCCGGGGTGACTGCCATCATTCAACCGGGAGGTTCCCGCAGGGATGACGAGGTGATCGCGGCATGCAACGAACGTGGGATCTCCATGGTCTTTACCGGAAAACGTCACTTCAAGCACTAGCTCCCCTCACGACCATGGCACGCACCACTCCTGAATTTGTCCAGTGGGCAGTCGAATTACCATGCCCACTTCGTGATATCGAGGGCTGGACCACACCGGAAAGGACAGAATCCCATTTGCGCGCCATCCGGGCCGCACGGCATGCACAGGTCGAGGGGCGCACGCTCGAGGGAATCTGCGTCCAGCCACTGGATGAAAGGCAACCGGCTTCTATCGAGACAGTCAAGGCATTCCAGATCGCCGAGGTTTTCCAGGTCTTCGGTGGAGAGGGAGAGGTGGCGGCGCACTGTGGCCATTGCACGGCAAATGCCCTTTTGGACAAGGATCCAGGAGCGATGGCAGGCTGCTTTGGCTGGTTGCCAGTTTCCAACCGCGATCATCCGGAGGATGACAGTGACCTTCGTGACCTGGTTGAAGCAGTTGCCGGGAACATCAAGGAACTGGACCACCATTTCCCAGGCACCAGTCCCCGCTGGTATGGGTTGTGGTTGAAGCCGGTGCTGGAAAATCAACCGCTTGCTGTGCTGGAGCAGCTATTCTCGTCGATAGCAGCAGAACTGCCCTGGCCACGCTCCGACCTGGAACTGATGCTCTCGGCCGTCCGGCGCTGCCGAGAATTTCAACTTCGATTACACATTGACCTGATACCGGCCGGAAACGTGGATGGAATCCACTGGTCGATTGACGTCCACTGCAAACAGTGCCAAGCTTCCTGGATCGATGGTCAACAGGTCTGCCATGTGTGTGGCTGTGACCGTCGACCTGACCCTGTTCGCCAGCGCCTGGCACGTGGAGACCGACCCTACTGGCATTTATATCGATTTCTTGGCAAAAAGAAGGGAACGGAGTTCCTTCAACGATACCGCGTCCACATGGGAAAAGACGATGTCCAATCCAGAAAACGTGCTGGACAAGATCGTTGCCACGAAACGGGTTGAAATCGAGCAGGCTCGCTCGGCTCAACCGCTGGATGAGTTGCGACGACAACTGCCGGATGCGCCCCCGGTTCGTGATTTTTTTTCTGCCCTGGCAGCGAAAGGGCCAATCAAGCTGATCGCCGAGGTGAAGAAAGCAAGCCCCTCGGCAGGTGTCATCCGTGAGAACTTTGATCCATTAGAGATTGCCTCCTTGTACCAGCAACATGGTGCAAGCTGTATCAGCGTGCTTACCGACAAGGATTACTTCCAGGGAAGCCTGGACGACCTGCGGGCGATCCGTGAGGGTATTTCGATCCCGCTGCTGCGAAAGGACTTTATCCTGGATGAATACCAGCTGGTCGAGGCTCGTGTTGCTGGCGCCGATGCCGTGCTGTTGATCGCAGAGTGCCTCGATGATGCACAGCTGACACACCTTCATCAACAGGCCATTGAGCTGGAAATGACGCCCCTGGTGGAATTTTACCATGGAGAAAATGCCAGCCGCGTGCTGCAGGCCGGGGCAACGCTGGTGGGAGTCAATAACCGGGACCTGCGTACTTTCGAAACCAACCTGGAACACTCCATCCAGATGCGAGAAACGATTCCCGCAGAATGCCTGCTTGTCGCTGAAAGTGGAATTCGAGGTCCTGGCGATGTTCAGCAACTGGCAGTTGCTGGAATCGATGCGATCCTTGTTGGCGAACACCTGGTCGCTGCCGAGGACATTGGGCAGGCAGTGGATTCCCTGATGGCCAACGTCGATGAAGGCGGCTGACAGGCTGCCGTCTCCCCAGCACGAAGAGTGCTAGCATGCAGGACAAGTAAGCGAGTAATTCGCCTTCACTCTCTCCTCTCCCGCCGTCGATAACCAAAACGGAACTGTGTGCTTTGCACGTCACTGGCAAGCTGCGCAGTTCAAGCGTTTGCGGAAAACGACAGAAGCGGGGGGGGGAGATGTGATGCGCCTGATAAGAAGAAAAGGGACCTGGATCATCGCGCTGTTCGGGCTGCTGCTTGCCGGCTGCGGAACAAGCAAGTCGCAACAGGCTACCCAGCAACTCCTGATCTCCAACGCGGTGGATCTTTCGATCTCGCAGATGAATTTCAGCATGCTCACTGGCCGAAGTGTCTACCTGGATACCAAGTACCTGGTGGAGGTGGACGCAAAGGGCTTTGGCAAAGCACCTTATATCATCAGTTCCTTTCGACAGCAGTTGCTCTCCTCCGGTTGCAAGCTCGGGGAGAGTGCTGAAGCGGCAGACTACATCATGGAGATCCGTATCGGCGCCCTGGGAACAGATAACCATGATATCACCTATGGCCTTCCTGCCAGTTCCGTACTCAGCTCGGCAGCAACACTTGTCACCAACGCACCGGTCATACCGACGCTACCTGAAATATCGCTGGCCAGGAAAAGTGACCAGCGGGGAATCGCCAAGATCGCAGCGTTCATCTATGACCGGGAACTCGGCACCCGGGTATGGCAATCCGGAATCCAGCTCGCCCGTAGCAACTCGTCCGACTTCTGGATCCTCGGTGCTGGTCCCTTCCAATCGGGAACTATTCATGATGGCACCCAGTTCGCCGGCCAGCAAATTGACCTTCCCTTCATAGGCAAGAATCAGGCAGAATTGGCTTTCGAACAGGAAAAGTTAATTCGCCAGTACGAGGACCACGCCACATTCCTCAAGCAGACGGATGACAGC
>JAPYUD010000221.1:0-6131 GCA_029936215.1 Pirellulaceae bacterium
CCCTTGGAGAACGCCAGTATCCACCGGAGGTACTTCAGGGATGGATCCTGCACAAGCTGCGCATCGATGCCATCGGGCAGATCGGAGATTTCTCCCAGGTTGTTGTCACGGTGCCCGCCTACTTTGATGAGGTACGTCGCAAATCAACACAGGACGCAGGCTACATTGCAGGTCTCGATGTTCTCGACATCATTAACGAACCGACGGCTGCTGCGATCGCCTACGGAGTGCAACTCGCTCAGCGCGATCCGGAGCAAGCCAAGCAGCCCCAGACAATTCTGGTCTACGACCTCGGGGGTGGCACTTTTGATGTCACGGTCATGAGACTCAACGGAAACGAGTACACGGCTCTGGCAACGGATGGCGACGTGCTGCTGGGTGGCCGGGACTGGGACCAGAGACTCGTCGATTTTGCCACCGAATCTTTTCTCAGGCAGTTTGGCATGGATCCACGTGAGGACGCCAACACGGCAGGCCGCCTGTGGCGAGAATGCGAGGATGCCAAGCACACGCTCACCCAGCGAACGTCGACGAACATCGCCTGTGATTACATGGGGAATGCCCTGCGAGTGGAAATCACCCGCGATAATTTCGAGAAAATGACCCGGGATCTCCTGGATCGTACTGCCTTTACCACCCGGCAAACCCTGGAACAGGCAAACCTGGGCTGGGGTGAAATCGACCGAGTGCTCCTGGTCGGTGGTTCCTCTCGCATGCCTGCGGTCATCGCCATGTTGCAGGAACTCACTGGTAAGAACCTGGATACTTCCATCTCCCCCGATGAAGCAGTGGCTCATGGAGCTGCCATGCATGCAGCGGCCCTGATCGACAAGAAGGATGGCCGGGATCCGCGGATCGTCGTCCAGAATGTCAACTCGCACAGCCTCGGGGTTGCCGGCAGCGACCCCAACACAGGAATGTCACGAACGGCCGTGGTCATCCCCCGCAACACGCAGCTCCCCGTGACAGCCCGGCGAGTTTTCAAGACGCAGCAGGACGGGCAACAATCCGTGCTGGTGAACATTGTTGAAGGCGAAAGTCATTCCCCGGACGACTGCACCCAGATCGGTTCCTGCACGGTGACAGGATTACCCGCCAACTTGCCCGCTCACACTCCGATTGAGGTCCGTTTCCGCTATCGTCCCAACGGTCGGCTCACCGTTGGTGTCTGCGTCGAGGGAACGGACATCAACCTGCGTCACGAGATCACCAGGAAAAACAGCCTGAACCAGACACAGCTGGATGCCTGGAGAAGTTATGTCACTGGTGTTTCGATTGACACCGAATCCGTCGAGGACGCTCCCTGATCCCGCGGGACCCAGAGCCATGACGACACCCTCCCCGGCAAATAATGATGTGCGGATGCGCGGGTTCACGCACCGCTCGACCGTCCAGGACGCGGTTGCCTGGATCGATCAGCACTCCAGTTCCCTGCCCACCGTCGACCTGCCAGTTTCACAGGTCGCCGGTCGTGTCCTGGGCCAGGAGATTGTCTCCAGGGTCAATGTCCCCGGCTTCGCTCGTTCGATGATGGACGGCTACGCCATTCGTGCCCAGGACAGCTCCGGTGCCACTCCCTACAGCCCCCTGTCACTGGATGTGCTGGGAGAGATCTTGCCCGGGCAGGCCCCGACGATGTCCCTTGAGCTCGGCACCGCCGTGCGGATCATGACGGGTGCCCCGATACCGGAGGGTGCCGATTCAGTAATCCCGGCTGAGCAGGTCCAGGCCGGAGAAACCGAAGACCAGGTCCAGCTACTGGCTGAAGTCTCACCTGGTAAACACGTTGGCCAGCCTGGAGAGGACATTACCAAGGGGGACCTGGTTCTTCCTGCCAATCGCCGGCTTCGACCCCAGGATGTCGGCCTTCTTTCTTCCATCGGAGTGGAAAAAGTCCCCGTGATTGCCACTCCTCGCGTGCGGATCGTGGTGACCGGGGACGAGCTACTTCCAGCTGGCTCCCTTCCCGAGGGTTACCGGGTGACGGATGCCAACAGCCCCATGCTCTCTGCACTGGTCCGCCGTGACGGCGGCGAACCTCTTTTCGATGGCATCATTGCTGACCAGCCAGAAGCCATTGCTGCGGCCCTCGGGGAACCAGCAGACCTTGTCCTGGTCTCTGGAGGTTCCAGTGTTGGGCTGGAAGACCATGCTCCCCAGATTCTCGCGGAACTGGGAGAGCTGTCGATTCACGGGGTCGCCATACGGCCAAGCAGTCCAACCGGCATGGGACTGATTGACAGCAGGCCGGTTTTCCTGCTGCCAGGAAACCCGGTCTCGTGTCTTTGTGCTTACGACTTTTTTGCCGGGCGTGCGATCCGGCAGCAGGCAGGCCTGCCTGCTGATTTTCCCTACCCCATTCGCCGCCTGGCCCTCTCCCGCAAGCTTGTCTCCATCATCGGCCGGGTTGACTATGCACGGGTAGCCATCCAGGGTGAGATGGTGGAACCGCTGGCTATCAGCGGCGCATCCATTCTCAGCAGCACCACTCGCGCGGATGGTTTCGTGGTCATCGACCAGGAGAGCGAGGGGATGCCAGCGGGTGCCGAGGTCGATGTTTTTCTCTACCAGCAATGATCCTCGACAGTCGGATCACTTTGCTTTCAGTCCAAGCGAAGCCAGCTGGTCACGGATTACCACATCCTGGAGCAACTGGCAGATTGTCTCCACTGCCGGTCGCGATCTTCGATTGGCCGGACAGACAAAATCGTAGTGCTCCTCAGCCAGCGGGACAAACCCCAGCGTACTCTCCCTGGCAACCTGTTCGATGCCCACTCCCCAGTCCGCGCTTCCCCGCTCGATAGCCGCCGCGACCGCGTTATGACTACGTGGCTGAACGGCGTAGCCATCCGGGCGTGCTTCGTCGAGCAGCTGGTCGATCAGGATCCGGGTGCCACTCCCCTGGTTGCGATTCACCATCCTCAGCGCCTCGTCACCCCTGATCCGCTGCCGCAGCTCATCCAGGTCCTCTCCCGCCAGCCTGGGGTCATCGCTGCGAAAAAGAATACCCTGCTGTCGCAGGTAACCCGGGATCAACTGCAGGGTCTCATCAAGGAAGGGTTTGTTGTACTCACCAGATACTTCATCCAGCAGGTGAATGCCCGCCAGGTCACACTGGCCCCTGCGGGCAGCCTCCAGCCCCGCCTGGGATCCAACAGACATCAACTTGGTAGCCATTCCCTGGTGATTCATTTCGCCCAGCAGCACATCCAGGCCGACACAGTGGCTCCCGATCACCACCAGGTCGGCTGCACGGATATCCTGGCTCAGCAACTGGACATCCACCTGCTGGCCCGCTTCCACGATCTCATGGTGCTCATCAATGGTAATAAAACCGTCCGCCCGGCTAAACGTGGTCACGCTCCCTGATCCTTTTCCCATCGGAAATGCTGCCTGGTCGGTCTGGCCGGCCCCCGCCCCCTGCTGGACCAGGCCGACAAGCAGGAACTCCCGGCGGCCAATCTCTGAATTTACCTTGACTGCCAGTCGCGCCGCGACTGTTTTTGTGGCTGCCGCTCCCCGGCCTCCAAGGGCACGAATCACGGGAGCCACGAACTCGTGAAAAGTGAAGATTGCCGAGGTTGGAAAGCCAGGGAGAATCACAACTCCCTTGCCCGCCGTTGCGGCCAGGCAGATCGGTTTCCCCGGCTTGAGAGCCACACCATGTGCCACGATACCGGGGTCCCTGAGTTCCTGGACCACCTCGTAACAGATATCCCCGGCACCCTTGCTAGTTCCCCCGGAAAGCACAACCAGGTCACAACTGGCAATGGCCTGCTGGAGCGTCTCCCGAACAATGGAAACCTTGTCAGGGACAATCCCCAGCGGCACCGGATCGCCGCCCAGTTCCCTCACTGCGTCGGCAAGAATCCGTGCATTGCTATCGAAGACCATGCCTGCCTTCATCGTTTCGCCCGGTGCAATGATCTCATCCCCGGTCGAGAGAATTCCCACACGCGGCCTACGGAATACCTGGACCTGGTCAATACCGAGCGCTGCCAGCACTCCGGTTTCACGACTCGTTAGACGTGTCCCTGCAAACAGCACTGTCTCACCACGCCCGATATCCGTGCCGGCAAAACTGATCCCAAAACCGGGCGTGACCGCACGCCGCACCAGCAACTGGTCCTGCTGCCGGTCGGTATGTTCCACCAGCACGACAGCATCTGCTCCGCGCGGTACCATTCCCCCGGTGGCGATAGTGATCGCCGTTCCCGCTGCAACTTCCAGGCTGGGAACCACGGCAGTCGCAATCACTTCATCCAGGATCGCCAGCTGGCACGGTTTTTCTTCCATCGCCCCGTAGGTATCATCCGCCCGCACCGCGTAGCCATCATAGTTGGATCGGTCAAAGGAGGGGACATCGACACCGGCCGACACGTTATCGGCCAGCACCCGGCCCAGCGACTGCTCCAGTGGCACTTGCTCCTGCCCCAGTGGATCCAGCACGAGGGCATCCTGGAAACGCGCTTCCGCGACATCCCGGTCGACAACATCCAGGAATTGTTTCTGGTCAACCATCACTCGATGACCTTCAGTAGCATTTCTCCACGTCCACCCTCGATCATATCCCCGTGAAACAAATCAAAGTCCGCATCCCAGGTTTCGGCGGGCACGGGAAATCCAAGTCTCTCGAGGTACTTCAGTATCAAGCTCATGGCCTCCGAACGGAACCGACAACCCTGCTTGAAAGTGACCAGCGGCTGGGGGTGATGGTCTCCCATGAAGGCAATCGTCCCCCGCCTCATCCCTGCGCCATGCCGGATACCACTTTCCCCCCATATGAGGATCGTACCGGCAATCATATTGAATCCAACCAGGTCACCCGTGCCACCGCCAACCACCAGCAGTCCCCGTCGCATCGAGTGACCAATCTCGTTACCAACATCGCCATGTACCAGGATCGTACCACCAGTCATCCCCTTGGCACTGCCCCGGTAAGCAGATCCGACCAGATGGCCTGCTCGACCTCGGACTTCAATCAAGCCTCCCTTCATTTCCGCTCCGACCCAGTCACCAGCATTTCCCTCGACGGTAATCTGGCCGCCTGACATCTCGCTGCCAATATGCCGACCACCATCTGCGCTGATGCAAATCGTCCCCTCGGTCATCCCGGCCCCGATCCAGTGTACACCTGCCAGATCGCCATCCCATTGGTGGTATGCATCGGAGGCGTCACCAGAAACAGCAAAGAACTCGGCCAGCGGTACACGGACGTTGCCATGAAATACCTCCCGCTTCTCGATCACGGAAATTGTCTCACCGCGCAGCGTGTCCGGACATATCCCCTCAACCTCGAGAGGTACCTCTGCGCCACCCTTGTATTGAAGTTTGAGGACCATGGTCTGCCGTTGTTCAATTCCTGGAAAGTAGCATGATCGATGTCCGTTCCTGCTCTTTACGGAGCCTGCCCCAGCTTGAGCCGTGCGGCAATCGCCGCTGGCATCTGATGGCCTGTATCCTGGAGCAGTTGATAATAATCGAGTGGTTCGTTCACGTTCTGGAAAGTTCGCAGTTCCGGATCCACTTCTTTCAGATCCTCCACCGGGACCCTGCATGTCTGCACACGATCAAACAGGAAAGCCGGCCGTCGCTGATCTTCTGCCAGCAGTTCCTCTGCTGTCTGCTCAACCGAAACCCGGTAAATCGCTGCCAGCGGATGGTAACGACCCTCCTCTGTGGGAACTACGATGTCGTTCTCCTGGAGCAGGCCCCACAACCTTTTTACCACCTCTCCCACCAGCAGCGGCGCATCACAGCTGGTCACATAGGCAGCATCCACCTTTCCGGCAAGTGCCTGCAGTCCCACGACAAGTCCTTCCAGTGGGCCCCGTCCCGGGTAGCGATCCTCTGTTAAGAGCACCCCCGCAGGGAGCGAAGGGAGTTTCTGATCGGCAGCCCTGACTACCACGACCTGCTGGACCACGTCCACCTCCTGCAGCAATCGCACGATTCTCTCAATCAGCAACTCGCTTCCAAAAGGCAGTTCCGCCTTCGCCATCCCCATGCGGTGACTCTCACCACCGCACAAGACAACACCACCGAGCGTCAAGGGATTCATGTTCCTGCTCCACCTCGTGCCACTAGTTATCCGGGGTCGCCCGGCAGGGCACCTCCTGAAAGCCATCAAC